>NZ_BAAFGR010000096.1:0-30673 GCF_041154655.1 Nocardia sp. JMUB6875 | reverse complement strand
CCCCCGCCGCACCCCGCCGCGTGGCTGGATCATCGTCTCGCCCCGCCGATTCGGGCGGCGTCGTCACGGCTGATGGCGCGCACCGGATCGCAGCCGGCGCGACCGCTGACCCGCAGCCAGCCGAATTCGTCGCGGCCGAGGCCGCGGACCTTGCCGGAGGGGTCGATCTCGCTTGCGTCGCTGAAGTCCTCGCGGCTCATCGCGCGAACCCGGCCGAATCGTGTTCGGGCCGTGCATTATTGGGCACCACTGTGGACTGGGCCTCGCAGGCCGGGGAGGATGCGTCGGCGTTCGGGCCGACGACCGGGAGCTGGACGGTGTAGCGGTCGACGACCCAGCCTGCGGGCCAGGCCTGTTCGCCGTGGCCGTGGCGGTCGAGCCAGTGCGGTGGGCGCATCATCAGGTCGCTCACGACGCGGCCTCGTTCGGGGTCTCCCGACCGGAGAGGGTCTCGGCGACCAGGAGGAGGGCGGAGTGGTCGAGGGAGCCGTGGCCCATGGCGCGGGCGGCGGCGATGAGTTGGGCGGTGAGGGCGCCCATGGGGATGGAGGCTTCGGCGTGGCGGGCGGTTTCCAGCAGGATGCCCATGTCCTTGTGGTGTAGGTCGATGCGGAAGCCGGGGCGGAAGTCGCGTTCCAGCATGGACTTTCGCTTGAGTTCGAGGATGCGGCTGCCCGCGAGACCACCGGCCAGGACGTCGAGGCCCTTGGCGGCGTCGGCGCCCAGGCTCTCCATGAGCACGATTGCCTCGGCGATCAACGCGTAGGTGCCGCCGACGATCAGCTGGTTGGCGGCCTTCACGACCTGACCCGCACCGTTAGGCCCGACCAGTTCGTACGTTTTGCCGACCGCGAAGAACACCGGCTTCGCCGCCTCGAAATCCGCCTCGGATCCGCCGACCATGATCGAGAGCACGGCGTTGACGGCCCCCGCCTCGCCGCCGCTCACGGGTGCGTCGAGGACCCGCAGCCCCCGCTTCGCGCCCTCCGCGGCGGTCCATTCGGACGTCTTCGGGGTCACGGTGGAGAAATCGATATAGAGCGCACCGGGTTTCGCGTGTTCGAGGACCTCGGTGAACACCTCGACGACCTGCTCGTCCTGCGGCAGCATCGTGATCACGATATCCGCGTCGCGCACGGCCTCGGCCACACTCGCGGCGCCCGATCCGCCCGCGGCCACCAGCTTCTCCACCGCGGCCGGTGACCGGTTGTAGCCGGTGACCTGGTGACCGGCGGCCACCAGGTGCCCGGCCATCGGGCCGCCCATGATGCCGAGGCCGATGAATCCGATGCTGCTCACGCGATCCAGCTCCAATCGTGTTCGGGGTCCTTGTATTCCAGGCCGATCCAGCCGTCGTAACCGACGGCGTCGAGTGCGGCGAACAGGCTTTCGAAGTCGAGCGTGCCGGTCCCGGGACGGCTGCGCTCGGGGGCATCGGCGATCTGCACATGGCCGATGTAGGAGGCATAGGACTTGATCACGCCGTGGAGATCCTCGCCCATGCGCGCGAGATGGTAAAGGTCGCAGAGGAATCGGAGATTCGGTTCGCCGACCGCGTCGATCACCCGCACCGCCGCGTCGGCCGAGACGATCGGATAGTCCGGCGATTCAATGGAATTCAGCGCTTCGAGCACCACCTGCGCGTCGATGCGCGCGGCGGCGCGAGCGGCCAGCCGCAGATTCTCCAGCGCCAGCTCGTCCTGCTCGGCCGGATCGACACCGGGAATCCGATTGCCGTACAACGCATTCAACGAGCGGCATCCCAGCCGCTCGGCAATCCCCACCGTCACATCGATATTGTCGCGGAACTCGCGCTCCCGCCCGGGCACCGAGACCAGCCCCCGCCCCGCAGGCACCAGATCGATGAAGTTCAGCCCAACCAGCTGAACCCCGGCATCGGAAACAGCGGAGACGAACGCGTCGACCTCCTTGTCCCCCGGCACCGGGTTCTCGCCGAAGGGCCA
The DNA here is from genome assembly GCF_041154655.1 of Nocardia sp. JMUB6875. Taxonomy (NCBI): domain Bacteria; kingdom Bacillati; phylum Actinomycetota; class Actinomycetes; order Mycobacteriales; family Nocardiaceae; genus Nocardia; species Nocardia sp. JMUB6875. Next base: position 28,709 of record NZ_BAAFGR010000096.1, on the reverse strand, counting down.
CCAGAATTCGACCGCCTCGAACCCCGCCGCCTTCGCCGCCGCCGGACGTTCCAGCAGCGGCAGATCGGTGAACAGGATCGAGCAATGCGCGTCGAACTTCCGAAGCGTTCCCTCGGCGGTGTACTTCATCCTGCGAGTTCCTCCCTGTAGCTCTGCCAGCTACCGAAATCGGTGATGTCGACGAGCTCCGGGTCGGACAGGGTCGGGCGGCGAAGCATCATGGACAGCACCGAGCGGTTGTCGTCCAAGGCAATCACACCCAGTTCCAGCTTCGGCGACTTGGCGGGCAGCAGCCGATTGCGCAGCACCTCCATGGGCACGTCGAACAGCTCACCGGAGATCGGCACGCCGCCGTAGGCCACCGGGTGCAGGCCGGGAAAGCGGTCGTCGACCGAGTAGAACCGGTACTGCGCCGCGGTTTTGGCCTCCCCCGCGAACGGAGCGCCCTCGAGCAGGTAGTTCAGGGGTCCGCCGCGCATGGCACCCCCGTTCAGGAAGATCAAAGGCATTGCAGTGGTTCCTTTTCGGTCGATTGTCGGTCGATGGATCGCAGTGATGAAGCGGATCGGTCCGCCGCGGGCCCCGGGTGGCCACCCGGATGCCTCGCGGCGGACCGCACGGATTCCCGCGCGCTCACGTCACCACCGGCAGGCGATACACCGCGTCCAGCAGCGCATCGAGTTTGGTATCGCGAGTGCGCACATGGGATTCCACGAACACGGTGACCTGCTCGTCGCCGTGGCCGATGGTTCGCACCCCGGTCACGGCATCGGCGAGCATGGTCTGGGCTCGGGCCGTCACGCTCTCGTCGAGTTCGGCTCCGGCGGTCCACCAGGTGCCCAGCGCCATGATGGCGCCGCTGTCGAGGTCGCGGACCAGCGCCACGGCCTCCCCCTCAGCTCGCAGGACCAGATCCACCGCATCGCGATTGGCCTCGGTCACCGACTGGACGAACACCTGAACCGTTCCGAAGGTCGCCCGCGCGGAGCGTCCCGTACGCAGCGACTCGCGGCACAACTCCCGCACGGCGCCGTCCACCGGGACATCGGAAACGGTTCCGATGAAGGTGCCGTCGGCGGCCACGGCCAGCGCCGAGCCGACCGGACGCGGTGCCGAGCCGAGGTTCTCGATCACGGAGGCGATGGCGTAATCCGTTCCTGCCCCGTGCCATTCGAGCAGTTGTGCCGCGATGTCGCGCATGGATTAACTCCCGAGAGCCATTTCGATGCCGTTGATGGCGAAGTAGGCGACGAACACGGCGCTCACCACGGCCACCAGCCAGTGGATCTCACGGAACTTGCCGCGAGCCAGCTTGATCACGGTGTAAGCGATCAGGCCCGCGCCCACGCCGTTGGTGATCGAGTAGGTGAAGGGCATGAGCACGATCGTGATGAACGCCGGGATCGCGACCTCGAGATCGTTCCAGTCGATCTTGCGGGCCTGGGTCATCATGAGCGCGCCGACCAGCACCAGGGCGGGGGAAGCGGCCTGAATCGGCACCACCGCCGCGATCGGGGTGAAGAAGATTGCCGCACAGAACAATCCACCGGTGAACACGCTGGCCAGACCGGTACGGGCACCCTCACCGACGCCCGTCGCGGACTCGACGTACACGGTCGAACCGGCGCCGCCGGACAGGCCGCCGATGATCTGGGCGACACCGTCGGTGGTCAGGATCTTGCCCATGCCGGGCACCTGGCCCTTGTCGTCGACCAGGCCCGCCTCGTCACAGACACCGAAAACCGTTCCCATGGCATCGAAGAAGCCGGTCAGCACGAGGGTGAACAGCACCACGGTGGCGGTCATGGCGCCCGCGGTGGCGAAACCGCCGAACAGGTCGATGTGGCCCATCAGACCGAAATCGGGGGAAGCGAACAGCGACTTCGGCTTCTCGGGCACGACGGTGCCCCACTGCTTGGGATCGATCTTCGCCATGGCGTTGACGATGATGGCCAGCACGGTCGAGATCGCGATGCTGATCAGGATCGCGCCCGGCACCTTACGGATGAACAGCGCCAGCATGAGCAGCAGGCCGACGGCGAAGATCACGGTGGGCCACCCGGACAGATGTCCGTCCACACCGAGCGTCACCGGCGGACCGCCGGGCGCGCCGTGGCCGACCACGCCGGAGGAGACCAGTCCGATCATGGCGATGAACATGCCGATGCCGACGCCGATGGCGTTCTTCATGGCCAGCGGAATGGCATTGATGATCATGGTTCGCAGACCGGTGGCCGCGAGGATCACGATCACGATGCCCATCAGGACCACCAGGCCCAGGGCCTGCGGCCACGTCATGTGCGGGGCCGCCTGGTAGGCGACGACGGGTACCAGTCCGAGACCGGCGGCCAATGCGAGGGGCACATTGCCGACCAGGCCCATGAGGATCGTGGTCAAACCGGCGGAAAAGGCTGTCGCGGTGGTCAACTGAGCGATGCTCAACTTGTCCCCGTGCGAGTCGGCGACACCGCCGAGAATCAGCGGCACGAGCAATATGACATAGGCCATAGCGACGAATGTCGTGATGCCGCCGCGGATTTCGCGGGATAGAGTGGTCTTGCGCTCGGTCAGCCGGAAGAGCTTCTCGAGCGGGTTACTCCGCGTGGTCTCCGACGTGGTGATCGGAGTCTGTGTCTGGGTCATGGCTGCCCTCCTATGGGCGTAGCCGACCTTTGGCGCGGGGGCTGGGGGTTCCCGGGCCTCGGATTCGGTGATGCTTGTTGTGGGGTCCTTACCGCGAAGGCGGACTTGCCCCTGTTAATCAACTTTTCCGGATGCTGTCGTCCGGACTTCCGGGAACCAGGGTGATGGTCCCGGTGCCGCCCCGCGTGCGGCAGGCATCGCGAATCGCTGCGGCGATCGCAGGTGTTCGAGGAGAGCGTGGGTGGTTCTCCGGTACTGCGGGTAGATCGAGGATCATGGGTTCTACCAGAACGTCATCGGTTCTCCTGTCGCATGATTCGCCTGCGGGCGGCGACGCCGGCCTGTCCGACCGCGTCGTGCGGCATGGTCTTGAGCTCGTCGTTCTCCACGACGGTGTTGCCACCGACGAGCAGCCGGGCGAGCGGGGGCTGCGGGCCGAACACCAGCGCGCACACCGGGTCCTCGAGGGCGGCACGGAATCCGTCCACCTTCCAGACCGCGATGTCGGCGAGCTTGCCGACCTCTAGCGAGCCGATTTCGTTGTGGCGGCCCAGGTTTCGGGCGCCACCGAGCGTGCCGACCTCGAGCGCCTGGCGGGCGGTCAGGGCCCGGGGGCCGTGCACGGCACGCTGGAACAGCAGCGCCTGGCGCATCTCCCCGGCCATCGAGGTCAGCTCGGCCGAGGCCGCGCCGTCCACGCCGAGGCCGACCGGTGCGCCGGCCGCGAGCAGGTCGGTGACCCGCGCGATTCCGGCACCCAACCGGGCATTCGAGGTCGGGCAGTGCGCGGAACCGGTGCCGGTCTTCGCGAACGCCGCGATGTCCTTGTCGTGCAGGTGCACCGCGTGCGCGAACCACACGTCGTCGCCGAGCCAGCCCAGCTTCTCCATGTATTCGACAGGGGTGCAACCCATCTGCTCGATGCAGTGCTCTTCCTCGTCGAGGGTCTCGGCGAGGTGGGTGTGCAGGCGGACGCCGTGCGCCCGGGCCAGCGCGGCGGATTCGACCATCAGGCCCTCCGACACCGAGAACGGCGAGCAGGGGGCGACGGCCACGCGCAGCATGGAGTCGAACGACGGGTCGTGGTACTTCCGGATGATTTCCTCTGTGCTGGCGAGGATTTCGTCGCGGTTCTCCACCACCTCGTCCGGCGGCAGACCGCCCTCGGACTGCCCGCGGTCCATGGATCCGCGGCAGGGGTGGAAGCGCAGGCCGATCTCGCGCGCCGCGCGCACCTCCGCCTCGAACACGTCACCGCGACCCTTGGGGAAGATGTAGTGGTGATCGGTGGAGGTGGTGGTGCCGGTCAGCGCCAGCCAGCCCAGGCCCGCGGTGGCCGCGCCGTGCACGATCTCGGCGTCCATGGTCGCCCACAGCCGGTACAGCCCGGTCAGCCACTCGAACAGGGTGGCGTCCTGGAACAGGCCCTGGGTGGCCCACTGGTAGAGGTGGTGGTGGGTATTCACCAGGCCCGGGGTTACCAGGCAGCCGGTGCCGGAGAGGCGTTCAGCACCCACCACCATCGGCGCCGGTCCCGCGCCGAGGCCTTCGATCCGGCCGTCGTCGCCGACGATCAGATAGCCGTTGGGGATCTCGTCACCGACAACCGGTGCGATGTAAGCGTTTTCGATAACCAGCTTGGGCACGTTCGATCCTCTTACTGACAATCCAGCAGTTTCCGCACGCGCAGGCCGGTGATGTCGGCCAGTTCGCGCCGGACGACCAGCTGCTCGTCGGGAATCGAATTGCCCAGGCGGATCCGGAGTTCGGACAGCATCTCGGCGGCGCTGCGACCCGCGGCGCGGATCAGGAAGACATGGCCGAAGCGTTCCTCGTAGGCCACGTTACCGGCCGCCAATTCCGCCTTGATCTGCGCGTCGGCATCGGTCGCGCCGGACTGCTCGTCGGCGGACCACTTGGCCTCTTGCTCGGACTGATGCTTGGCGGCGGTGCGCTCACCGATGCGCGGGTGCGCCGAGAGCGCTTCCTCGATGTCGGACCACGACAGCTCGGTGACCCCGGACACCGCGGCGGCCAGCAGGCTCGCATCGTCGGCGTAGGGGCGGTTCGCGACCATCTTGCGGGCCCAGGCGTGGGAAGCGTTGCAGGTCAGCAACTGGGCTTCCGCGTCCTCCAGGGACAGCGAACCGAGCCATTCCAGGCGACTCGACATCCGACCTCCAAACCATCATTGGCGTGTTTCCACTACCTAACCCGGCGGGTGCTCACCCCCGAAAGGACGAGACATCCGAATCTGTGGCCTGGAACACAGGGACTCGTTTGTAGTTACATCCAAGTTCGGTAACCCGGGCGTCACTGACTGTTAGCGTGGGAAAAATGCGGTTACGTTCCCTGCTGACCATGAACGACCTGGGCCTGCGGCTCGTCACCGGAGAGGACGAGCTGGACCGTTTCGTACGCTGGGTAGTAACTACCGACATGCTAGATCCCAGCCGATACCTCTCCGGCGGTGAGTTTGTCCTAACCGGCCTGCAATGGCGCACCCAAGCCGAGGATAGTGAGCAATTCGTCAGCAACCTCGCGAAGGCGCGGGTGGCGGCGGTCGCGGCGGGCAGTGCCCTGTTCGGCGAATCGCCGCAGGATTTGATCGACGCTTGTAAGAAACACCGAATCCCGCTCTTCGAGGTCGAAGAGGAGATCGCGTTCGCCACGGTCACCGAGCAGATCAACCGGCGACTGTCCTCCGGACGGGCCGCGGATCTGAGCGCGATCCTGGATCGGCATCGGCAGCTGGTGTCCGGCGGCGGGCTCGATTCGGTGCTGGATCTGGTGCATCGCACGCTCGGCACGCGCTGCTGGGTGGTGTCCTCGCTCGGGCGCGTGGTCGCCGGGCCCACCCGCGACCTGCCCGACCAGGTGCGTTCGGCCTTCCTGGGCGCGAAGCGGCTGCCGCATGTGCTTTCCCACAGCCAGGTCCGGTATTCGCTGTTCGCGGTGGACGCCGACGGGACCTCGCGGATCGCGGACTGGTTCCTGGTCTTCGAGAGTGATTACAAGGACTGGCCCGAGGACCGGCGGGCCCTGATCGGCGAGCTGGCCGCGGTCGTCTCGCTCGAGCGGGCGCGGTTGGACGATCGGCAGAGCGCCGAAGGGCGGCTCGCGCAGGAACTGATCGAGCTGATCATGTCCGACGCCAAGCCGGCCGACATCATCTCCCGGCTCGAACTCACCGGATTGGGTCTGTCCGATCGCTATCTCGCGGTGGCGGCCACCGCGGATTCGGGTGCGGTGCGTCCGGGTGAGTTGCGTTCGGTGCTGCGGGAGATCCTCTCCGGTCGCGGCCCGGCCATCGGCGTGGTCGACGGCGAGGTGATTCTGCTGGTCGCCCTGGGTGGCGAGCAGGCGCTCGACGATCACATTCATCGCGCGATCGAGGCTCTGGAGCCCGGGCTGCAGCAGAGCCGACTATCGGTCGGCATCAGCGGCGCGGTCGACGGCGAGGGGTTGCGCGGCGCGGTCGAGGAGGCCCGCTACGCGCGGCGCATGGCCGCCGAACGCCAGCAGCCCACCAGCGTGGTCCGCCACGACGAGCTGGCGACCCACATGCTGCTGCTGGCCAGCGTGCCCGATGAGGTCCGCCGGATGTTCCGGGTGCGGCTGCTCGATCCGCTGCGGGTCTACGACCAGGACAACCGGGCCGATCTCGTGCACACCCTGGAGACCTTTCTCGAGGTCTCCGGTTCCTGGACCAAGTGCGCGGATCTGCTTCATCTGCACGTCAATACGCTGCGTTATCGCATCCAGCGCATCGAGGAACTCACCAACCGCGACCTGTCGCGCCTGGAGGATCGTGTCGACTTCTTCCTCGCCCTGGCGCTGCGCTGATCGGCTTCGGCGGCTGCGATCGGCGCGCGGCGCCAATCACGGCGCCGCACGGATTGATAAACGACTCAGGATCAACGGCATCGCCGCTACCGATACTGGATGGCTATCGGTAGCGGCGTCGCGGCATCAGCGAACCGGGCCGGAGGCCTCGAGTTCGATCAGGCGTGGCGGCGGTGCGCCGTGCGGGAGGGTCGGGCCGACTGCCAGCAGGCTGCCCGGCTTCCGGCCCCTTCCCCAGCCGAGTTGCTCTCGGTAGCGGCCGATGTGGGCTTCCGGGATGGCGTCACGATCCTCGAGCGGGGTGGAATCGGGCGCGACATAGAGAGCATCCACCGGGCAGTACGCCTCGCACATGAAGCAGGTCTGGCAGTCGGATTGCCTTGCGATGAGCGGTCTTCCGCTGTCGGTGCGGTCGAAGACGTCGGTCGGGCAGACGTCGACGCACTTGTCGCAGGCGATGCAATCGTCCGCGCGGAGCACCTCGATCATCACGCCACCGCCACGGGGGCCTCGGCGGCGGGTTCGGCCGCGACCCAGATCCGATCCTGGCCACCGGACAGGATGTGATGGTGCTGCGTCGGATCCAGCTCGGGATGATCTTCGCGCTTGCTCATGCCCCGAGTCTCGGTGCGTGCCAACGTGGATCGATACATCAGGCGACCGACCGCCGTAATGGCGGCGGCCTGACGTGAGCGGACCCGATCCGCACCGGTCCCGCCCAAGCCCTGCGACGCCCGTAGCCAGAGGTCGTCGAGCGCCGCCAGCGCGGGGCGCAGGCGCTCACCGTGGCGCAGATAGTTCTTCTCGAACGGGATGAGCTCCCCCTGCGCGGCGGCCACCACCTCCGCCGCGGACACCGATTCCGTTGCCTCGGGCCGCAATCCGACCCGGCCCACACCGCGCACGGCCGCCGGGTCGACCCGGCCCGACCGCAGCGCGAACTCCGCCGCACCCCGGCCCGCCCAGCTGCCGGAGGACATGGCCCAGGCCGAATTGTGGCTGCCGCCGCCGGTGAAGCCGCCGCAGATCCGTTCCCGCGTCGCGGCGTCGCCCGCCGCGTACAGGCCGGGAGCCGTTGTGGCGCAATCGTCGTCGATGACATCGATGCCGCCGGTGCCGCGCACCGTCCCCTCGGCCAGCAGATCCACTTCGAAGCGGTCGGTGAACGGATCGATGCCGCGGCGGTCGAACTGGAGGAAGAAGTTCGGCTGCCCCAGTCGCATCTGCGCCTGCACCTGCGCGTCGGCGCGATCCAGTTGCGCGAACACCTTCTCCGACAACAGGGTTCGCGCGATCACCGAGCGGCCCTTGGTGGAGCCCGCGCCCTCGAGCACCCGGCCGTCCTCGTGGAAGAAGGTGGCGTAGCCGTAGTAGGCGGTCTTGGTGATGGTCGAGCCCTTGGGGACGATGGCGTAGGCATTGGAGAACTCCATGCCCGAGAAGCGCGCACCGGCCTCGGCGGCCATGAGCGCGCCGTCACCGGTGTCGACATTGGTGCCCAGCGCCCGCGACAGGAAGGCGCAGCCGCCGGTGGCCAGCACCACCGCACCGGCCGTCACCTTGTAGTCCTGATCGGCCTGCCGCCGGTATCCGGCCGCGCCGCGCACCACGCCGTCGGCATCGACCAGAAGTTCCAGCGCCGGTGCGTGATCCAGGATCCGCACGCCCAGCCGCTGCACCCACGCGCGCATGCGCCGCATGTACTCCGGGCCCTGGACGCCGGTGCGCAGCTGTTCGCCCGTCGCGGGATCGACGGGGAACGGGTATCGGCCCTCGACCGCGAGCCGGTTCATGTTCGTGTAGGTCTGATCCAGGACGCGGTCCATCCAATAGTGGTCGGCCAGATGCCCGCCCAGCGCCTCGCGGCTGGCCTTGGCCTTGGCGCGGGCGGTGGCCTCGGGCGCGACATACCACACGCCGGTGCCCGAAGGCGCTGTGGCGCCGCTGGTTCCGCAGAAGCCCTTGTCGACCAGCACCACCTCCGCGCCCGCTTCCCGGGCGTGCACGGCCGCCCAACAGGCGGCGGGACCGCCGCCGATCACCAGCACGTCGGTACTGATCTGCCACGCTTCGCTCATCGGCACGTTCCTCACGGGAGTCGGTGCCCGGAACGGTAAGTCGGCCGGTCGACGCCGCCGAAGGGTTCGAATCACGGCGATCGGATGGCGGCGAAATTTTCCACCCCGTGGAATCCGGCTTGCTCGGCGCGCGGAATCCGGATAGGGATCAGCGGCAGGCTTCGGCCATGCCGCTGAGCCATTCCCGGATCGCGACGCGCTGGGCATCGGTGAAGCCCGCCTCCAGCTCGGCCTCGCGGCGGCCGACCAGGTCGTGGGCCTTCGCGTAGAGGGCCCGGCCCGCCTCGGTGACGTGGATCTGGTGCGTGCGGCGGTCGGTCGGGTGGGGACGGCGTTCGATGAGGCCGTCGCGCTCGAGGTTGGCGAGCAGTTCGTTGGCGGCCTGGCGGGTGCTGCCGACCTCGCGGGCGATATCCGAGACCGACATGCCGGGCTCGCGCTGGGTCATCATCAGCATGGCGTACTGCGAGGTCGTGAGGTTGAACTCGGCGAGCACCTCGCCGATCGAGGCGCGCATGCTCAGCCACACCTTGCGGACCATGAAGGTCAGCGATCCGCCGGTGCCACAGTGGAATTCCTCGTCCCACGCCGCCTGCGCGGACTTGCCCGAACCATCGCGGCTCACCGGCACGACCCTTTCCAGAGATTGACAGGTTCCTGACAATTCGGCACACTTGCGATCGTCAGGTTCCTACCAATCTTATCGAAGGTTTCCATGACTGCGCCTGTGACGCTGCCGAAATCGCGGCAGCGGCTGATTCTCTCGGTACTTCTCCTGTCCTCCCTGCTGATCTGGATCGACAACACCATCCTGTCCACCGCGCTCGAGACGCTCGCCGATCCGGTGCGCGGGCTGGGCGCGAATCCCGCACAGCTGCAATGGGCTTCGGGGTCCTACACGCTGGTTTTCGCCGCGCTGATGTTCACCGCGGGAGCCCTCGGCGACCGGTTCGGGCACCGGAGCGTGCTGGCGACGGGGCTGGTGGTCTTCGCCGCCTCGTCGATCTGGGCCGCCTACTCCTCGGATCCGGGGCAGCTCATCGCCGCGCGCGCCGTCATGGGCGTGGGCAGCGCGCTCATCATGCCCGCCACCATGGCCACCGTCACCTGGACCTTCACCGGGCCGGATCGGGCGGCCGCGATCGGGCTGTTCTCGACGTCCGCGGGCGTGGGGCTGGCGGCCGGGCCGCTGCTGGCCGGGGTGCTGCTCGATCACTTCTGGTGGGGCTCGGTGTTTCTGGTGAATGTGCCCGTCGTCGTGGTGGCGCTGATCGGGATCGCGGCATTCGTCCCGAACTTCCGCAGTCCGACGCCGCGGCCGCTGGATCTGGTCGGGTTGCTGTTGTCCGTCAGCGGTTTGGCGGCACTGGCCTACGGACTCATTCGCGCGGGGCAGGTCGCATCGTGGACGCCCGCGCAGGTGTGGGCTCCCATCACCGCCGGTGTGGCATTGCTGGTCGCGTTCGTGGTCGTCGAATTGCGTTCCACGCAGCCGAGTTTCGATCCTCGGCTGCTCGCGCAGCGCGTCTTCGGCGGCGGCAATGCGGCACTCGGGCTGTTGTTCCTGGCCATGACCGCCGCCGGGTTCTACGCGGCGTTCTATCTGCAAGGCGCACGCGGTTATTCACCGCTGGCCGCGGGTCTGATCAACTCCCCCGCCGCACTCGGCGTGATCATCGGCGGACCGCTCGGGGTGCGGCTGGTGCGACGCTGGGGACTGCGGTCGGTGACCACGACCGCGCTCACCGTCGGGGCATTGTGCATGGGGTGCGGCGTGTTCTTCGGCCTCGATACGCCGATCCTCTGGAATGTGATTCTGGCCGGGGCGCAAGGGTTCTCGATCGGCATGGTGATCGGCTCGGTGTCCAGTGCGATCATGAGCACCCTGCCGCTGCCGCTGGCCGGGGCGGGATCGGCGGTCAACAATACGGTTCGGCAAACCGGCAGCGTCCTCGGGATCGCGGTCGGCGGCACGATCATGGCGATCACCTACCGCACCGGGATTCAGGGATCAGTGGCCACGCTGCCCGATGCCGCCCGCGAGCCCGCCCAGGTGTCGGCCGAACAAGCCCGGCACGTGGCCGCGGCGATCGGGCGACCCGATCTCGCGCACGCGGCCGACAACGCGTTCATCCATGCCATGCACGTCGGTTCGATCTGGACCATGCTCTTCGCCCTGGCCGGAGCGCTGGTGCTGGCGGTGACGCTGCGGCCGGCGCAGGTGCCGGCCGAGGTCAGCGAGCGCCCCGCCACGCATCCTGCACCACTCGACGATGATGCACGACAACCCGTTCGTTGAGGTGATCCCGATGCGCCTGCACCAGTTTCCGGTGCAGGTGCCGGGCTCGTTGCAGCGGCTTCTGGATCGACATGACGGACTCCTTCGGTCTGCGGGCGCTCGGTGCGCGCCATCTACCACGTAAGACGGCGCGCGCCACCGAAATTCACCGCCCGAGCGGGCGAAACCCGCCGTCACGCGAAATTGACACTTGTGTGTAACTCCGATTAGCACTTACCTTGGATGTGTTGCACCGCACAGGCGCGGGGGTCTCGTACCGCGCCCGGCATCGGCGGGGTACGGAGATGAGGAGGCAATGGTGGCTCTGACAACGGCGAAGACGGTTCCGGCCGAACGGGATTACGCGGACATCCTGCGCACCCTGTCCGAGGGGTCGGTGCATCGCAACTTCGATCCGTACCTCGACATCGACTGGGACGCACCGGAATTCCGGATCGATCCGATGGATCCGCGGTGGGTGCTGGCGCCGGAGATCGATCCGCTGGGCGCCACCGAGTGGTACCGGTCCCAGCCGCTGGAGCGGCAGATCGAGATCGGGCGGTGGCGGATCGCCAATGCCATCAAGGTCGGCGCGGCATTCGAGAGCATTCTGATTCGCGGGATGATGCAGTACATCATGCGGCTGCCCAACGGCTCGCCGGAGTTCCGCTACTGCCTCCACGAGATGACCGAGGAGTGCAATCACATTCAGATGTTCCAGGAACTGGTGAATCGGATCGGCGTGGATGTGCCGGGGATGCGGCCGGTTTTCAAGGCGCTGTCACCGTTCATCGGGGTGGCCGGTGGTTATGCGTGGGCGATTCTGTTCATCGGCATTCTCGGCGGTGAGGAACCGATCGACCATTATCAGAAGGCGGTCATCCGCAATGGTGCGCAGCTGCCGCCGGCGGTGGTGCGCTGCATGGAGATCCATATCGCCGAGGAGGCTCGGCACATCTCCTTCGCCAACGAGTTCCTCAAAGAACATGTACCGGCGATGAATTCGCTGTACCGCACTGTGTGCGGACTGGCTTTTCCGCTCGCCATGCGGTGGCTGGCGGGTGAGATCATGGCCCCGCCGCCGGAATTCGCCCGCACCTTCGATATTCCGCGCGAGGTCATCAAGGAGGCGTTCTGGCGGTCACCACAGGGCGCCAAGACGCTGTCCGGATATTTCGGCGATATGCGTTCCCTGGCCACCGAGCTCGGCCTGATGAACCCGGTGACCCGCCGCGTGTGGCGGCTGCTGCGCATCGACGGCGATCATTCCCGCTACCGCAGCGAGCCGGACCGCCGCGCCGCCTGAGCACGCCCGGTTCGCTTTGGCGAGCCTCGTTTTTCGGCGTCTTGCCGGTACCTGGGCGATCTGCTACAAATCTCGCTGTGTGCCGCCTGAGCTGTAGTTCTGTGAATATGTTCGACCGCTTCGGTGGCACCCTGTCGTGACCGTGGATGGAGTTGCGGCGGCTTCGGTAGCGCCGGTTGAACGAGTCGCGCGCGCCCGGGGCGGCCGATTCGAGTTTCTCGACGCGTTGCGGGGTCTGGCCGCCTTGGCGGTCGTGATCCAGCATTGTTCCGAACGCCTCTGGCCGGAGTATTTCCGCTTCTCGCAAGCGCATTTCGGGCTGGGCGAGTTCGGGGTGTTCGTGTTCTTCCTCGTCAGCGGCTTCATCATTCCCGCCTCGCTGGAGCGCGGGCGTTCCCTGGGAGCGTTCTGGGTGGGCCGGTTCTTCCGGCTCTACCCGTTGTACTGGGCCGGTCTGATCGCGGCGCTGATCCTGCATTCGATACACCGATACGGTCTCCCGACAGGTTTTCTCGCGCATCCCGAACGCGAGTTCCTGTCGAACCTGACGATGGTGCATTTCTTCATCGGCGGCCCGGACGTCCAGATCATCGGCGCCTCCTGGTCGCTGTCGTATGAACTCGCGTTCTATCTGTTCCTGTCCCTGCTGCTGATCGCCCGCCTCAATCGCCGTTCGGTGCCGCTGGCGGTGCTCGCGATCTTTCTGATCGTGCCCGGGGCGCTGCTGCCGGCCGGACTGGTCACCGGCGGCCTGTCGAATCCGGGCAGCCGCGCGATCGTGCTGGTCGCGACGATCCTGGTCGCCGCGGTGTTCGCGTGCCTGGCCGCCGACCGGCGGATGGCCATCGCCGCGATCGTGCTCGCATTCATTACCGTCCCACTGGTTCTCAACCAGCCCGGGCCGTCGGTGCTGACCTTCGGTTACTTCGCCACCATGTTCGTCGGCACGGTCCTGTATCGGATCACCTCGGGTGAGATCAGCGCCGGGCGCGGCTGGGCCGTCTTCGGTTTCGCGGTGTGCGTGATCTTCGGAATCAGCCTTTTCGTCGAAGACGCCGCCGACCCGTTGACCGGTGTCTGGGTGACCTGGCTCAAGCAGCCGACCACCATCATCGCCGCGTACCTGTTCTTCGCGGCGGCACTGCTGCTGCGCCGGCACACCTTCCCCCGCCCCCTGCTGTTCCTGGGCCGAATCAGCTACTCCCTCTACCTGATCCACGCCCTCATCCTCGACGGGCCGCGCTGGACCGTCTCCCTGCTGGGTATCCCCGCGGCCTGGCTCACCCTGTTCACCTGGGTAGCCGCGGCGGTGACGATCGCGTCGCTGACCTACCGCTTCATCGAAAAGCCGTGCCACAACCTCGGACACCGCATGATCGTCAAGATCGACGCCCGCAACCGGTCCTGAGCGGTCAGTCGATGGCCTTCGGCGACAGACCCAGGTCCGCGACCAGTTGACGCACCCGCGATTCGACCTGATCTCTGATCGCACGAACCTCCTCGAGGTCGCGGCTCGCCGGGTCCGGGAGCCACCACTGCTCGAAACGGTGGCCCGACACAATGGGATCGGCATCGCCGCAACCCATATCGATGACCACGTCGGCCGCCCACACCAGCTCATCGGTCCACGGCTTGGGGAACTCCGCGCCGATATCCACGCCCCGCTCCGCCATCGCCTGCACCACAACGGGATTCACGACACTCTCCGGCGACGACCCGCCCGACCAGCCCACCGCCCGATCGCCGACCATCCGCGCGAAGAACCCCAGCGCCATCTGCGAACGGCCCGCATTGTGCGTGCACACGAACAGCACCGCCGGAATATCGGATCGCCGCCCCGCCGACTTCGCCAGCGCGATCAACCGATCCCGCGCGAACCGCTCGGCCAACAGCACCACATCGCCGACCTGGCCGCCGATCGCGAACAACTCGTCATACGACGACCGCAGCAGCCGCTCGATCGCCTCCTCATCCGCTTCACCCCGGAATTCCTCCCCCAGCCGCGCGGCCGCCGCGGCGAGCGAATCATCGGCCTCGTCAACCACACCTGCTCCTTCTACAACACCCGAACCCATCGACGGCCGATTCGCCCCCTCCGACCAGCCTACGCAGGTCGGGTGAACCCGGCATTCCAGACCGATTCCGGCGGTGCGCTCAGAGGATGGGGCGGCCGCCGGTCACCGCCAATCTCGCACCCGAGACATAGCTGCCGTCGTCGGTGGCGAGCAGCACGTAGGCGGGAGCGAGCTCCGCCGGCTGCCCGGCTCGCCCCAAAGGTGTGTCGTCGCCGAAGTGCGCCACCTTCTCCGGAGGCATGGTCGCCGGGATCAGCGGCGTCCAGATCGGGCCGGGCGCGACACTGTTGACTCGAATTCCCCTGGGCCCCAGTAGTTGTGCCAGGCTCGCGGAGAAGTTGGCGATGGCCGCCTTCGTCGCGGCATAGGGCGCGAGCGTCGGCGAGGGCATATCGGAATTGACCGAAGAGCTGCCGATGATCGACGACCCGGGAGCCATATGCGGGAGCGCCGCCTTCACCAGGCTGAAATAGGCTCCGACGTTCAAACGGAAGGTGTAATCGAACTCCTCGTCGGTGATCTCCTCGAGCGTCTCGTGGGTCATCTGGAACGCCGCATTGCTCACCAGCACATCGACTTTCCCGAATTCGGCCACTGCCCGTTCGATCACCGCGCGGCACTGCCCCGGATCGGACAGATCGCCTGGCGCCAGCACCGCGGTGCGCCCGGCTTCCCGCACCAGATCGGCGACCTGCTCGGCATCGTCGTGCTCGTCGAGGTACGACAGCAGCACGTCTGCTCCTTCACGGGCGAAAGCGATCGCCACCGCCCGGCCGATCCCGCTGTCCGCGCCGGTGATCACCGCCGCCTTGCCCACCAGTTTGCCGCTGCCCCGATAGCTGCTCTCCCCGCAGTCCGGCACCGGATTCATCTGCGACTGACGACCCGGAACCTTCTGCTGCTGCTCTGGAAAACCCATACCCGAACCCCTTCCATCGAACCGGATGCCCGATGCGGTCGCGCTACCCGCACGAATCCGAAGCAAACACCCGCACTGGTGACTGTCGGTGCACGCCGGTAGCGTCCGGCGTTGTGGAACCTGGAGCACGCATCGAAGAACTGGCCGAACGCCTCACCGCGCTGCGCGCCGCCTACTACGACGGCGCACCGCTGGTCGCCGACGCCGACTACGACGCCCTCGAGGACGAGCTGCGCGGCCTGATCGAGGCCCATCCCGACCTCACGCCGGATCCGAACCCGCTCGACCAGGTGGGCGCGCCCAGCGAACTGCATGCGCCGGTCCGGCATGCCCGCCCGATGCTCTCGCTGGAGAAGGCCACCAAGCCCGAACAGGTGGCCGCGTTCTTCGACCGCTTCCCCGGCCAGCCGGTGGTGGTGATGCCCAAGCTGGACGGGCTGTCGCTGTCGCTGGTCTTCGAGAACGGCCGCCTGGCCCGCGCGGTCACCCGCGGCGACGGCACCACCGGCGACGACGTCACCCCGCTGGTCCGCGCGCTCGTCGACGGCATCCCCGACCGCATCGAGGTGCTCGACCGGGTGGAGGTGCGCGGCGAGGCCGTCATGCTGCGCTCCACCTTCACCGCCTACAACACCGCCCACCCCGACAAGCCGCTGATCAACCCGCGCAATGCCGCCGCAGGCACTCTGCGCGCCAAGGACCCGGCCACCGTCGCCGAACGCCGGCTGCGGTTCTTCGGCTTCGACCTCGACGCCCCGGCCGACCACACCGCACTCGACCTCGAGGACGGCCTGCGCGGGCTCGGCTTCACCGGCGCGACCATGACGCACTGCGTCGACGCCACCCAGGCGCAGGCCGCGATCACCGCCGTCGAAACCTCCAGGGCCGCACTCGATTACGACCTCGACGGCGCGGTCCTGCGCCTGGCCGATCGCGATGCCTACGCGGCCGCCGGTACCCGCTCCAACTCCCCTCGCGGCGCGCTGGCGTTCAAATTCGCGGCCGAGGAGAAGACCACCCTGCTGCGCGAGGTCGTCTGGGACGTCGGCAAGACCGGCAAGATCGTGCCGGTGGCGTGGCTGGAGCCGGTGTTCGTCGGCGGCACCACCGTCACCAAGGCCACCCTCGCCAATCAGGAAGTCATCCGCGCCCGCGACATCAAGATCGGCGACACCGTCCTGGTGCGCCGCGCCGGCGATGTCATACCGTTCGTCGCGGGCGTGCTCGACGCCGCCGCACGCACCGGGGCCGAGGTCGACATCGTCGCCCCCACGACCTGCCCGTCGTGCGGGCAGCCGGTGACCGAGGAGGGCAACAGCCGGGAACTGTTCTGCACCAACGTGTCCTGCCCCGCCCAAACCGTGCGACGGCTCATCCACTGGGCCTCGCGTGCCGCGGCCGACATCGACGCCGTCGGCCAGAAGTGGATCGAGCGCCTCGCCGAGGCGGGCATCCTGGAAAACCCGTCGGACTTCTACACCCTCACCAAGGAGCAGCTGCTCGAATTCGACCGCGTCGGCGAGGTGTCCGCGACCCGGATGATCGAATCCATCGACGCCAGCCGCCAGGTCGGCCTGCGCCGCGCCCTCATCGGCCTGGCCATCCCGATGGCCTCCGAGGGCACCGCCGCCCGTCTGGGCCGCGCCGGATTCGCTTCCCTGGAGGAGATCGCCGACGCGGGCGAGGACCGGCTGGTCGAAGTCGACGACATCGGGCCGAAAGTCGCCGCGTCACTGGCCGCACACCTCACCCGCCTGCGCCCCGAACTCGAACGGCTACGCGCACACGGTGTTTCCCTCGACGTCCGCCCCGAGGACCTACCCCCGGTCGTCGCCGCCGGCGCACCCCTCGCGGGCAAAACCGTCGTAATCACCGGCGCCATCGCCGACCCACGCTCCGGCGAGAAGGTCGCCCGCCCGACCTTCCAGCGCCTGTGCGAAAAGGCCGGAGCCACAGCGGCATCCTCGGTCTCGGCCAACACCGACATGCTCATCACCGGCGCCGGAGTCGGCGAGGCAAAGCTGACCAAGGCCGAAAAGCTCGGGGTGCAAGTCGTCGATCAAGGCGAGATCTGGCCCCTGCTCATCGAAGCCAACATCGTGTAACACGAACTGCGACAGGAGTACTCGCGGTTAGCCGAATCGCAGGGGTAGCTCGATCGGGCCGACCGGACCCAGGTTCGGCCCGTGCACGATCGGGCCCGCGGCACTGAATTCCGGCACGCGGCGCGCCAGAATCGGCAGTGCCTCGGCCAGTTCCGCGCGAGCCAGTGGCGCGCCCAGGCAGAAGTGGATGCCGCCGCCGAAGGCGAGCTGCGCGGCCGGTCGCGGCGCGGTGATGTCGAAGCCGTTGTCGCCGAACACCTCCGGATCGGTGTGCGCGGCATTGACGAGAATATTGAGGAAGCTGCCCGCCGGGATGGTGAGCCCCGCGAAGTCGAACGTCTCCTCGGCGACGCGCCAGATGGTGTTGACCGACGGTGCGACCCGCATGACCTCCGCGACGGCCCGCGGCGCGAGCGCCGGGTCGGCCGCCAACAGTCGCCACTGGTCCTGATGGTCGAGGAAGGTGCGCATGGCCAGCCCGAGCTGCTGGCGGGTGGTGTCCTGACCGGCGAACAGCAGCGCGCTGGTCATGGTGCGCAATTCGGCGGGCGAGAGGCGGTCCCCGGCCTCCTCGGCGGCGAGCAGCTCGGTCAGCAGGTCCGGGCCGGGCGTGGCCCGGCGCTGCTCCAGCAGTTCGTCGATAATGGCGTGCAGCGTCGCCAGCGCCGCTTCGATGCGATCCAGCTCGGCGGCCACCGACACGCTGAAGATCAGGCCGATGTCGTTGGGCAGGCGGCGGAACTGATCGCGGAGTTCGGTTGGCACGCCCAGCAATTCGCAGATGACGCGGGCCGGATACCGGTCGGCGAACTCGGCCATGAACTCACATTCGCCCGCCGCTACCAGCGGCGCGATCAGCTCCTCGGCGATGGACCGCATGTCCGGTCGCAACCGGTCCACGGCCGCCGGGGTGAACGCCTTGCTCACCAGCCGCCGCAGGCGCGTATGCGCAGGTCCCTCGATGCTCGGCAGCACCGATCCCATCCACTCCACCGCCGGTCCCGACGTAATGCCCTGGGCGGCAAGGAAATCCACGCCACCCCAGCGCACCCGGCGATCGGCCAGCAGGGCCGTCGCCTCCCGGTGCCGCAGAATCGCGAAGCCGATCGGGGTGCGCGCGTACCAGCTCTCGGCGCGGGCGGCGACGACCTCGTCGGAGTCCGGCCGGAACGCCGGATCGAGCACGTTCAATTCCATGCCGGAAACGCTATGGGCGGCGGCCCGACCGGCCCATACCAGAAATCTGGTATCTATCCGAGGCCCGCGCTGTCCGCGTGGACCAGCCCGGTGAGCTGGCGCCGGCTGCGCACCCCGGCCTTGCCGAAGATCGAGGTCAGATGGGTCTGCACCGTCAGCGGGGAGATGAACAGCCGCTCCGCCACCTCGGCCGTGCTGCACCCGCGCACCACCAACTCCACGATTTCCCGCTCCCGCGCGGTGAACCCGAACGCCGCGTAAAGCAGCGGTGCGACCGCACCCGGATTCGCCTGTTGCAGAACGAGACTCACCTCGAACCCTGCGGCGGGCCGCACGTCGACGGCAGTGACGGACGCGTGCAGCGACACCCAGCGTCCACCTGCCCCGAGCACCCGCGAGGCGGCCTCACCCTCCATCCGGGCCCGTTCCGCCAGCGCGAGCACCGCGAACGGCAGCGGCGCGAGATCCGGTGCCCCCGGCGCGCCGAGTTCGGCGAGCCACGCCCGCGCGGGCCCCGACACCGCGATGACCTCTCCGCGCACACCCAGGACCAGCACGCCCGGCCACGCCGTGCCGCCGTCCACGGCGGCCCGTGCCCGCACCCCGGCGCTGCGCAACCCCTGCCCGAGCACACCCGCCACCTGATGCGCGAACTCCGCCTCATCCGCGGTGAAGTCGTGCGGAGTCTCCCGGAACAGCGAGATGTTCCCCCAGCACATCCCGTCGGCCACCAGCGCGACCCGCAGCTCACCTCGAATATTATTGGGCCGCAGCAGCTCCCGATACCGCACACTGCCTTCCAGACGCCCGCCGGTGGCCTCGGTCAACACCCCGGCCCGCCGCCGCGCCCCCGCCAGCCGCACAAAGGAATTGAAGTCGTCCGGCAGATAGGCGAACCGCGCCACCTCCGCATCCGGCGGCGGCATCCGGTGCGCCCGGAACCCGGTCTCGATCAGCGTGTCCGGATCGGTGGTATGCCAGCAGCCGCAGTCGTGCGGAACGGCGGCGGCCAGCAGCACCCCGGCCTCGTCGATCAGATCCGTGGTGTCCAGCCCCGCGGTGGCCAGCCTGGTCAGCCGGTCGAAGGTCCGCTCCCTGCCGCGACTCCCCATCGCTCCAGTGTCACCCGCCGATCCCGCAACATGCACGATATCTGCCCGATGATCCCAGCCTGGTTCCGTACCAGACCATCTCTAGACAGATTGTTTGACAGCAGATGATTATCAGTCCTACGTTGTAATGATCCGAGTGAGGATGCTTTTCGCGCAGACGAACGTGGAACCTGTTGAGCCGCAAGGAGTCACCATGACGCTCGAGCTATCGCCCGATGAACTGCTGTCGACTACGCGTGCGGTGCGGCGGCGCCTGGACTTCGATCGACCGGTGCCGCGGGCGCTCATCGAAGAGTGCGTGGATCTCGCGACCCAGGCCCCGACCGGACGCAACCGGCAGCGGTGGCATTTTCTGGTGGTGACGGAGGCAGCGCAGCGGCGCGAGGTGGCCGAGGTCTTTCGGCGGGCCCTCGCACGCGGCGAAGCAGCGCCCCTGACCCGGGACGATCTGGTGCGGATGAACGTTCAGCCGGGCACCATGTCGCGGGTGTTCGACGGCGTCCGGTACCTGGCCGACAACGTTCATCGGGTGCCCGCCTTCGTGATTCCCGCCGTGGAGGGCCGCACCGACACGGCTTCGGCGGAGGTCCAGGCCGGTACCTGGGGTTCGATTCTCCCGGCGGTCTGGAGTTTCATGCTCGCCGCCCGCGCACGCGGTCTGGGCACGGTGTGGACCACCGCGCACGCACCGCTGGAACGCGAATTGTCGGCAATCCTCGGCGTGCCCTATGACGATGTGATGCTCGCGGCCTTCCTACCGCTGGCCTATACGCTCGGCACCGATTTCAAACCCGCGGTGCGCGTCCCCCGCGACCGCGTCCTGCATTGGCAGCGCTGGTAACTGTTCGGTCGGTTACCGGGCGAAATCTCCGATTCGTCGTAGTATCGGGGCCATGCGGTCCATTTGGAAGGGCTCCATCGCGTTCGGCTTGGTGAATGTTCCCGTGAAGGTGTACACCGCCACGGAAGATCATGACATCAAGTTTCACCAGGTCCATGCCGTGGACGGCGGGCGGATCAAGTACGAGCGGGTGTGCACGGTGGATGGGCAGCCGGTGCAGTATTCCGATATTGATCGGGCTTATGAGTCACCGGATGGGGATCGGGTGATTTTGACCGACGAGGATTTCGCCAAGTTGCCGGCGGCGGAGAAGCACGAAATTCCAGTGTTGCAATTCGTGCCGTCGGAGCAGATCGATCCGATTCTGTTCGACAAGAGCTACTATCTGGAACCCGATTCGACGACGCCGAAAGCCTATGTGCTGCTGGCGAAGACGCTCGAGCGGGTGGACCGGGTGGCGCTGGTGCATTTCACGCTGCGGCAGAAGACCCGGCTGGGCGCGCTGCGGGTGCGCGACGGGGTGCTGGTGTTGCAGACGCTGCTGTGGCCCGACGAGGTGCGGTCGGTCGCCTTCGACAAGCTCGACGATGTCGCCGAGCCCAAGAAGCAGGAACTGCAGATGGCGGAGACGCTGGTCGACACGCTGTCGGACGATTTCGATCCGAGCCTGTACGTGGACGAATACCAGATCGAGTTGAAGAAGCTGCTCGACGAGGCGATCGCCAGCGGTTCCAGCAAGGTGACCCGGGCGCCCGAGGCGGCCGCGCCGGAGATGGATGCCGAGGTCGTGGACCTGGTTGCCGCGCTGCAGCGCAGTTTGGAAGCCTCCGGGCGCAAGACCGGCTCGGCCCCGGCCGCGCCCGCGAAGGCCGCCAAGGCGAGCAAGGCCACCGCCGAGAAGAAGCCCGCCAAGAAGGCCGCCGCGAAGAAGGCCCCGGCCAAGCAGACCCGCAAGGGCGCCTGAGACCACGTCGGCCGAGGCTGATACCACGCCACTCCCGAGGCATTGCCAGCCACGGGTCCCCGGCCAACCAGCAGCCACCTGGCAAACTGTTCGACATGGAATCCGATGTATCCATCCAACCCGATGTCGCCATCGTCCCCATGGGCCTCGGCCACCTGCGTCAGGTCATCGACCTCGGCTACCAGGTGTTCGACACCCACGCCAAGCCCTACACCTCGTGGTCGCTGACCTCGGTGGCCGAGCACCTCGACAGTGCCGGGAAGTCGTGCTGGGTGGCGGTGGACTCGGATCGGGTGGTCGGATTCGTGCTGGCCTCCATGGAATTCGAGCTGCGCGAGGACTGGGCCTACCTGGAGTGGATCGCGGTCTCGCCGAACATGCAGGGGCGCGGCGTCGCCGGCAAGCTCATGACCGCCTGCTGCGACCTGCTTTTCAAGCACGGTGCGCGGCGCATCGTCACCGACGTGGAGCTGCACAACTCCGCCTCGGCCGGAATGATGCGCAAGAACGGCTTCACCGAGGGCACCACCGTGACGCTGTTCGTACGGCCAAATCCCGAAGAGGCACTCGCGGGCGAGGACGAGCAGGTCACGCTCGGACCGGGCACCAAGCGGGATCTGATCCGGCGCGGGCGCATTGCCGGGGACGGTCGGCACGGGCGGCCCGGCCGCTAGTTGTCGGCCCCCCGGGCTACCGTCGATGCCATGACCGCCGTCGACGAGACCATGATCGCCATCAATGACGCCGTAACCCTTGGCCGACAAGGGGATACGGTGGCGGCGCGGGAACGGTTGACAGCGCTGTGGGCGAGCATCGGCCCGGGTGGCGATCCGCTGCACCGGGTTTCGCTAGCGCACTTCCTGGCCGATCTGGAGGAGCATGCGGCGGATGCGCTCACCTGGGATATTCGTGCTCTCGACGCCGCTGATTCGCTGACCGACGAGCGGGCACAGGCTCATCATGCCGGGTTGAGTGTGCGCGGCTTCTATCCGTCGCTGCACCTCAACCTGGCCGACAACTACCGTCGCCTGGGCGCTTTCGAGACTGCGCGGCGGCATCTGGACGCGGCGCGCGCCAGTCTGGTCGATCTGGCCGAGGACGGCTACGGGCTGGGCGTGCGGGCCGGTATCGCCAATGTCGAAGCGGCGCTGGCGGACAACTCCACCGAGCCGCTACCCAGCCATCCGTAAGTGCCTGCGGCTCAATCCTTCTCGGCGGGGTCGAGGCGGCGGCGGGCCAGCTGGGTGACGCCGTTGTAGCCGTAACTTTCGCCGTCGAGCTCGTAGAGGGCGACGTAGGCGGCCGCGGGCAGCGGGCCGAGACGGTCGGCGAGCACCGTGTAGGCGTGTTCGATGAAGGCCGCCTTCTCCTGGGATGTGTTGGTGCCCGCGGTAATGCTGACCTCGAGGTGGGCGCCGGTCGCCTCGACCGGACGGGCGTTGGCCACGAACCAGCGGTCGGCCGGAACCAGATTGATCTGGACCACGGTGACTTCGGGCTCCTTGAGCAGGTCCTTCTCCAGCAGGGCGGTGATATCGGCCGCCAGGGCGGCCTGGGTGTCGGCGGGGACGTCGGGATTGGCGATGGTCACGCGTGCGAAAGGCATTGGAGGAGCTCCGATTCCGCGAAGTAATGGTTCGAATCATTACTACGCCGGTATCCTGTAACGTGTCAACCCATTACATGGAGGTGGCATCGTGGCGATCACCGAGCACATCAGCCTCGATCTGGTGGCGACGGTCGGTAAACGGTTCACCGGCACGCCGATCGAGCGGCTGCCCGATATCGAGGCCTGGCGCGCCTGGCTCGGCGCGCACGAACTGGAGATCGATGATTGCGGGGAGGGCGATCTCGCGGCCGCGCGTGCCCTCCGTGAGGCCGTCTACGAGGTAGTCGAAGCGGCATCCATGGATCGCGCACCCGCCCCGACCGCGCTCGCCTCGGTAAACGATCTCGCCGCCCGCGCCGAAGCGCCACGAAAACTTCTCTGGGACAAACGGAACGGCTTCCAGCTCGATCGCGAGGCCCTGTCCCCCGGCCAAGTGCTCGGCCTGATCGCCCGCGATGCGATCGACCTGCTCACCGGCCCCGAGCGGGACCGACTACATCAGTGCGAGGCCGACACCTGCGGCACCGTGTTCATCACATCGACCGGCGGCAAACCCCGCCGGTGGTGTTCATCTGCCTCGTGCGGCAATCGGGAACGTGTCCGAGCCCATCGCGCCACCAAGCGGTGACGCATTGCCGGACTAGAGTCAGGCAACGAATGGTAATTCGTTGCCTTTGTGCCGTCCTCCGGTGGAATCTGGAGGATCGACGGTGGGCGTGACTCGTGCCGCCCGGTGACACTGTCGCTGAGCGACCTCGGCGAAGGACAGACCCCAACGGGCCCGGAAGCGTTCGTCGAGAACGCCCAGGATATGCCCACGATTGCGATACCGGAGGGAGTCAGCTGCGTGAGAACGTCTCCGCAGTGTTCGGGCTCCGCCGATATCGGCGTGGACGCTTCGCCCGCAGAACCGGCACCGAAACAGGGCTTGGGTTCGGCGGTTGTTTCTGGCGGTGTAACCGCAGCTGCCGCATTCCTGACTGGAATAGGCGGCGGGGACGTCGACGAGTTCGATACCGAGATCCTCGCGCAGTGCCTCGAGTTTGGCGGTGACCGCAGCGCGGCCGGCGACGGTGAGCAGCCGCCGCAGGCGTTTGGACAGTTTTCCTGCCCGGGCCAGGCCCCGGAAGTCCAAACGTTCTACGATCACTCGGGCGATATCGGTGGCAGCGCCCTTGTCAGGGTTGAGGATTCGGTTGAGGCAACGATTGACCTCGTTGGTGACGAACCCGCGAATGTCTTGGACCAGGGCACGGTAGCGGCGGGAATCACGCAACCGGATGTGCTGGCGGTTCAGCGCTGCCACCAGTGGTTGCAGGCGAGTGTCGTAGGCGCGCAACCGATCCAGGAACCCGCGCCCGTGCAGCGCGCCGTCACTGGTGGCGAACAGAGTGCTCATGCCCCAATCCACCCCCAGGTCGCGGACACGATCGGCGGAAGGTGTCGCTGTCGCGGTCTTCACGATGAGCCGGAACACGACCCCACCCTCTGGGCCGACGACGACCTGGCAGTGGTTGGCCACCACCGCACCCTGGCGGGCAAGCCGCGTCAAGAACGCGGGCTGGGCGCGCAGCGGAATCCACACCGGCTTGTTCCTGGTCAGGGTGGAGATCCTGACCCAATAGTCAGCTGTCCCGGCGTGTTTCGGGGTTTCGACGACGGCGATCTTGCCATCCATCGCCATCGTGCGGACCCGTCGCAGATCCGGCGCCCCGACCCGGGACCGGACACGACGCATAAGCGTCCGAGCCACCGCGAGCACCCCGGCGTCGACGGCACGGGTGCGGGAGATCCGCACCGGCTCACCCGCCGAACCATGGGGCAGGTACCAGGCGTGGGCCTTGTTCACAGACAACAGATCTCGCTTGAGCGTGTCGGGCAAGGTGGAGCCGGTGACGAGCACGCGGAACACGCGTTCGCAGTTGCCCAGCCATGACCGGTGCGCTGCCATGGCCTGCTGGCCGATCGAGTCCCACTGCCGTTGCGACAGGCCGTCGTCCCAGCCCTTGGTGTCGATCCAGCGTGGCAGCACGCCGGTGGTGAACAGTTGCCGCCGTATCGCGGATTGCGCGCGCCCGAGCCCGGCCTGCCACACTGGCAGCATCGCAGCGACCTGGTCGAGTTTGTCCGCGTTCGCCAGCGAGGGCAGCCGGTAGGACCGGCACACCGTCGCGGAGGCAGACACTCGGCTCACAATCAGTGTTCATACAGCACCCCACCGACAACCAACGATCACCAGCCCTAAAGCCATCCGCTCCAGAAAGACCACGACTATTCACTAAGACCAGGCGGGCTACGCTACCGGGTGATCATCGCCCACCGAAGGGAACATCTCGATGCCGGATCCGCGACCGGGAACCGCTGTGCCGCAATCGGATTCCAGGGGTCGAGCCATCGGTCCGGGTTTCGCGGCGCTGCTGGCCGTCACCACCGTGTGCGCCGGTCCGGCCGCCGCCGACCCTCCCGCCACGACTGCCGAATCCTGCTCTCCCGCGAAGGTCGCGATCGGTATCCCCACCCGCACGCCCTTACTCGATTGGTCGGAGAACCTGGCATTCGATGCGAGCGGCGATATCTGGATCGCGCGCAGCCTCGGCAATGCGGTCGAGCATTACAACCACGACGGTCGGCTGGTGACCAGCGTGCCGGTGTCGGGTCCGGGCGCGGTTCGTCTCGGCCCGGACGGTCTGTTCTATGTGACATACGGCAATTCACCGTTCGCGGGAGCCGCCAAGCAGGGCGGCGTGGTCCGGTTCGATCCCAAAGCCCCCGCGCCGCAGCCCGAGGTCTTCGTCTCCGGACTCGGGCAGGCCAACGGGGCCGCCTTCGACCGCGACGGGAACCTCTACGTCGCCGATACGAGCGCGAACACCGTCGAGCGTGTCCGCCCGGACGGGACCGTCGACGCCGATTGGACCGAGCGCGCGCGAAACGCGCTGGCGGCCAGTGGCTCCGGCGCCGACGGCATCGTCGCCGACGGCGGCATCCTCTACGTGACGCTGCTGGAGAGTCCGACCGCACGCGTGGTCGCCATGCCGATCGCCGATCCCGCCCTGACCTCGGTCGCCATCGATCTGGCTCCCGCCCCGCTCAGCCCGCCGCTGCTACCCGACGATCTGGCGATCGGCGCGGACGGCGCGCTCTACATCGCCACCGGCACCGGGCAGCTGGTGCGCGCCGATCCGATCGCGCACACCAGCTGCACACTGCTGACCATCGAACCGCTGACCTCGGTCGCGGTGAACCCGGCCGACACCCGGACGCTCATCCTGGGCACCGAGAACGGCGACCTGGTCAAGGCCCGGGTTCACTGAGACGAAGCCGTCAATTGTCCTGCGCCGCATGCGCTCTGCCCTCGCGGAAGAATTCCAGCAGGCTCTCGACCGTCGGCACCTCGGTGCGCGGCCGCATGGCCCCGAAGGACACATTCCAGAACTCACCGTGCCGGCGCGTCCAGGGGCCCACGTAGGCGTAGGGCTGCGGGTTGTCCCAATCTCCGGGCGAGACACCGTAGTTGACCTCGTCCACGGCCACCGACAGATCGAAGTGCTCCGGCCACAGCACCGGCTGTTCGGCGGCGAAGCGGCGTAATGCGGTGTCCCCCACCGCGAACCAGTCGTGGACGGCGGTGGCGGCATCGGCGTCGACGGTGAAGGGCTCGTCCGGGTCCATGCGGGTGCCGTCGGAGTAGAGGCCCGCGGGCGGGGCATCGGCCTCGAACCCGGCGGTCGCGGCGAGGTCACTGTAGGTGCCGTGCAGCCGGATCCGGCCCTGCGGCCAGACCAGATCGGTGCCCGTGACCGACACCGGCCATTTCATGCCGGTGAAGCCGCCCAGCACGATCCGCATGCGGATGCTGCCGAAGCGGCGGTACTGCGGACCGGCGATCAGCAGTTCGGCCGCGGCGTGCAGGGCGAACCGGGTGTCCTCGTAGGTGATGTCGTCCACCGGGAAATCATCCCCGCCGAGGCGGTGATGTTGCTGGGAAACGGCTTCCGGCAAACAAATCAGCGCCACCCCGGACGAATCCGAGGTGGCGCTGAGATGTCGACGGCTGGGCCGAACCGATCGGCAGCTGGTCAGCTGGCGTTGTCGGTGCAGGCCGACAGAATGATCTTGGCCTGGCGCGGCGAGGAGGAGCCCGTGTCCGGGAAGGACGGGGCGCTCTTGCCGAGCACATTGATGGCCGAGGATTCCGCCTCCGACTTCGACGGGGCCCAGGCCCAGCCGAAACGGGTGTCGGCGCCCTGGGCGACCGCACCGCAGGCATTGGCGAAGTGCACGACGACGGCACAGTCGCCGCCACCGCACTTCTCGACAGCAGCGCCGTCCGCGGCGTCCCAGTTGCCGTAATTCACGGCATAAGCGACATTTCCGGTGCTCTTGGACAGCGCCAGCGCGCCGTACAGGTCACCGGAGGTAGCGACGAAGACCGGCTCCGACTCCGCCGCGGAAGCGGATCCGGCGGCCACGGTGCCCATCGCGGCCATCGACGTAACGGCGAGGCCGACACCGGCCTTGCGCAGCAACGACATTCGATACTCCCGGGGGATGGAAGGTGATAACGGGCGTCATCATGCCAGACGCTCAGACCCGGCGCATGACCGAGACGACCTTACCCAGGACCTGGGCCTGGTCGCCATCGATCACCGGATAGGCCGGGTTGCGCGGTTCCAGGTACACGTGGCCGCCGCTGCGCCGGTAGACCTTGACCGTGGCCTCACCCTCGATCATGGCCGCCACGATCTCGCCGGTGTGCGCCTCCTGCTGTTTGCGCACCACCACGATATCGCCGTCGCAGATGGCGGCGTCGACCATGGAATCGCCGCGAACCCGCAGGCCGAAGACGGTTCCGCGACCGACCAGTTCGCGTGGGAGGGAGAGCACGTCATCGGTGTGCTCCTCGGCCAGGATGGGCGTGCCGGCCGCGATATCGCCGACCACGGGCACCGGCACCGAGTTCTCGTCCTGCTGCCGCTGCGGCGCGGACGCCTTCAGGAACAGCCGCACATCCATGGGCCGGGTGACCGATTCGCTGCGCTTGAGGAATCCGCGCTCCTCCAAATCGCGCAAATGCCGCGAAACCGACGAACCGGACTTCAATCCGACGGCATCGCCGATCTCACGGGTGCTCGGCGAATACCCGTGCCGCTGCACCCAATCCCGAATCGTGCACAGGATTCGCTGCTGCCGTTCCGGCAGGGTGGAGGTGTCTAGATGCTCGAATCCGTCGAAGTCGTCATAGGTCACCCGGGAATCCTACGGTGAGCATCCCGTCATTCCCGCGCACGACCTGCGATGGCACGGGACAGCGCCGCCTCGGCCTCGGCCGCCAGTGCCGGAACCAGATCCGCGGCCGGTTGCAGACTGTCGATGAGATCGACTGCCTCACTTGCCCACACCGGTCCCGGCGGCAGCGCACCACGTGCCACGGCATCGCGATAGGCCTGCTTGGCGGCCTCGTCGTGCGCGAGTTCGCCTTCCCTGCCGCGCCATTCCTCCAGAATCGGATGCCCCAGGGTGCGCGCGGTGTACTCCGACGGCCAAGCCACCTCGCGCACGATATCCAGCAGATCGCTGCGCTCGGTATCCTCACCGCGCCCTTCGATCAGCGCCTTCCCGACGAACGGCTCCGCCAGCGCCTCGAGGCTGGCCTGAAACCGCGTCCCGATCAGCGCCCCCGCCGCCCCCAACGCCAGCACTGCCGCCAATCCCCGTCCGTCCGCGATCCCACCC
>NZ_BAAFGR010000095.1:0-30736 GCF_041154655.1 Nocardia sp. JMUB6875 | reverse complement strand
GGAAGATGGACCCGATGTTCTCGTGATCGTTCACGCCCTCGAGCACCGCCACCGTCCTCGCGTCGGCGAGCACCTCGTCCACGCCGAGCCCGCTCCCGCGCCGAAACCCGATGCAGCACCCGGCCATCCACGACGACCTCGCCCGCGACCGGCGCGATCAACCCGGCCAGCGTCCGCAACAGCGTGGTCTTGCCCGCCCCATTGGGGCCCACGATCCCGATGGTCTCCCCGGCCCGCACTTCGAAGTCCACGCCGCTCAGCACGGTCCGCCGTCCGATCGCGCAATCCGCGCGCCGCACCCGCAGCGAGCCGCCTGTAGCTGTCGCTACTGGATTGTCGGTTGTCATGCGGCACCGAAGCTGTAGCGGCGGCGGCCCATGAGGAGCAGGAAGGCGGGGGCGCCGATCAGGCCGGTCAGGACGCCGACGGGGATTTCGGTGGGGCGGACCAGGACTCGGGTGGCGGCGTCGGCGATCACCAGGAACGCCGCTCCGCACAGCGCGCTCGCGGGGAGGAGGGCGCGGTGGCGGGGGCCTACCACCAGGCGTGCCGCGTGGGGGACCACCAGGCCGACGAAGCCGATGCCGCCGGAGACCGCTACCAGGACTCCGACCAGGACGGCGAGCAGGATGAACAAGGCGATTCGTAACTCCCGCACGGGGATTCCGAGCGAGGCTGCGGTATCCGGGCCGACGTTGAGGACGTCGAGCCAGTTCGCGGCCAGCAGCAGGGCGATGAGACTCGCAGCGACAACGCTGGCGGGGAAGAGGATTCGGGTCCAGTCCGCGCCCGAGAGGCTGCCCAGGAGCCAGAAGAGGACGGATTGGGCGGCCGAGGGCTCGCTGCTGCGGAAGATCAGGTAGCTGCTGAAGGCGGCGAAGGCGGAACCGAGGACGGTACCGGTGAGCACCAAACGCAGTGGGGTGAGCCCACCTTGGGCCATGGCGATCAGGAAGACCGCCGCGGCCGCCGCCAATGCACCGGCGAGTGCACCCGCCGACAGCGCCCACAGCCCGGCCCCGGCGAACAGTCCCGAGGTGATGACCGCCGCCGCACCGACACCCGCCCCGGAGGAGACGCCCAGCAGATAAGGGTCGGCGAGCGGATTGCGCACCAGTGTCTGCATGGCGGCCCCGGCGACAGCCAGCCCCGCCCCGACGATCGCCGCGAGAATCGTTCGCGGCACCCGCAATTGCCACACGATGGTGTCGAGCCCGAGATCCGCGGACACCCCTCCGCGAAGCCGATGCACCAGCACCCCGACCACATCCCGCACCGGAATGTTCTCCGCCCCGAACCCGGTCGCCACCACCATGGCCGCAATCAGCACTATCCCTATAACGGGCAGGGCGATCGATGCGCGCGCACGCCTCATCGATGAACCTCCACAGGCAAGTCGCGGCCTCTCCAGAGTTCTACGCGGCGGGGGAGGTCTGACTCGCACCGGTTACCCGGCACTCACAGTGGCGCGACCGTCCCGGAATTACACCGGATTCCCACACCCACCGACGATGACTCCGAAACTCTACCGTCCGGAATCTTTACGCCGTCCAGCCGCCCGCGCCTTCGTCGTACGCCCAGCGAATCTTCGCTGAGTGGCACACCAGCGCGGGGGAATCGGGCAAATCCCCTCACTGGTGTGCCACTCGGCGTTGAAACGTCAGCGGATGCGGGTGCCGAGGAGGTGGCGGACGCCGCTGATGAAGAGTTGGAGGCCGAAGTCGAAGCGGGAGGTGGCGTCGGTGGTGTCGTACAGCGGCGAGTGTTCTTCGGCGAGGGCGCCTACGGAGTCCATTTGGATGCGGGACTGTTCGTCGACCGTCTGGCCGAGGACGTAGTAGAGGAGGGTGTAGGCCGAGAGGTCGGCTTCCTCGCGGGTCATGCCGGCGCGGATCGCGGCGCTGGCCAGGCGTTCCCGGCCCTTGCTGGTGGTGAGGCGGGAAGCGTAGGTGGCCGAGACCAATTCGGCGCCGTCGCGGTAGGCGAGCAGGCATTCGCGCAGCCGATGCGCCAATTCGGTGATCTGCTTGGACCATTCGTCGGCGGCGACCGGCTCGTCCATGGGTGCGAGGATGCGGTCGGCGACCGCGCCGAGCAGCGCCTGCTTGTTGGGGAAGTGCCAGTACAGCGCGCCCGGCTGGACGTGCAGCGACGTCGCCAGGCGGCGCATGGTCAGATCGGCCAGTCCGTACTGGTCGAGAATGGCGATCGCCCCGTCGACCACGTCCGTGCGGTGGAGTTGCACTGAAAAACCCGACCCTCTCGTGTTCCGGCTCACGTTCCGGACTGCTAGCCTACCCTGAACACCGTTCAAGTTGCTCGGCCACACGGCCGGACGAAGGGATTCCCGCGGATATGACCCAGGCAGCCGTCACCACCGAAGCCGCTAGCACCGCAGGCGATGACATTCTCGCCATCGCCCGCGAGCAGGTGCTCGAGCGCGGCGTCGGCCTGACCCAGGAGCAGACCCTCGAGGTGCTGCGGCTCGGCGACGACCGGCTCGAGGAGCTGCTCGGCCTGGCCCACGACGTGCGCATGAAGTGGTGCGGACCCGAGGTCGAGGTCGAGGGCATCATCTCGCTCAAGACCGGCGGCTGCCCCGAGGACTGCCACTTCTGTTCGCAGTCCGGCCTTTTCCAGTCGCCGGTGCGCGCCGCCTGGCTCGACATCCCCTCCCTGGTCGAGGCCGCCAAGCAGACCGCCAAGACCGGCGCCACCGAATTCTGCATCGTGGCCGCCGTGCGCGGCCCGGACGAGCGCCTGATGGCGCAGGTCGCCGCGGGCGTCGAGGCCATCCGCAACGAGGTCGACATCCAGGTCGCCTGCTCGCTGGGCATGCTCAACCAGGAGCAGGTCGATCAGCTGGCCGCCATGGGCGTGCACCGCTACAACCACAACCTCGAGACCGCGCGCTCGCACTTCCCGAACGTGGTCACCACCCACACCTACGACGAGCGCTGGGAAACCCTGCGCATGGTCCGCGAGGCCGGCATGGAGGTCTGCTGCGGCGGCATCCTCGGCATGGGCGAATCCCTGGAGCAGCGTGCGGAATTCGCCGCCGACCTGGCCTCGCTCCAGCCCGACGAGGTGCCGCTGAACTTCCTCAACCCGCGCCCGGGCACCCCCTTCGGCGACCTCGAGGTGCTGCCCGCGTCCGACGCCCTGCGCGCCGTCGCCGCCTTCCGCCTCGCCATGCCGCGCACCATCCTGCGCTTCGCCGGCGGCCGCGAGATCACCCTCGGCGACCTGGGCGCCAAGCAGGGCATCCTGGGCGGCATCAACGCCGTCATCGTCGGCAACTACCTGACCACCCTGGGCCGCCCCGCCGAGTCCGACATCGATCTGCTCGGTGAGCTGAAGATGCCGATCAAGGCGCTCAACGAAACCCTCTGAGATATAACGGGGTGCGGGGGTTCGGCCGCCGCACCCATCCCATAACGTAGTGGGTGGGGGGTTTGCCCCCGGATGCTGCCCGAGTTCGAGACACGAAGGATCCATCGAGGTGGTCGTGGAGATCGAGGAGCACTACAACCCGTTCACCGGGAAGCGGGTCGTGCCGGGTCTGGAGGATCCGGTCCCGCCCGCGGCCGCACTGGGTTTGGAGCCGCCACGTTTCTGTGAGCAATGCGGTCGCCGCATGATCGTGCAGGTCAGCCCCGACGGCTGGTGGGCGAAGTGCTCCCGCCACGGGGTGCTCGACTCCACGAGCCTGGAACACCGCTAGTGGCAGCCACACTCACCGCCGAGCCGGGCGGGCTACGCGTCGCCGTCGTGATGCGGGAGGTGCGCGCGGCGGCGGTGGTGTTCGCCGCGCTGGCCGCGGTGAGCGCCCTGGCCGGTGTGGTCTGGGCGTTGCTGGCGCCCGCCGAGCAGCTGCTGGTGGTCGAGCCCGACCGCGGCACCGCGCTGACCGGTGAGAGCATGCACCGGTTCGACGCCCTGGCGATCTTCGTGCTGATCGGCATCGTGCTCGGCGTGGTCGGGACGGCGGCGGTGTGGCGCTGGCGCAAGGTGCGCGGCCCGATCCTGTTGCTGGGCATCCTGTTCGGCTCGCTGGCCGGTTCGTTCCTCACCAAGATCGTGGGTGAGGCGGTCGCCGAGCAGCTGCACACCCGGCCCAAGCATCCGGCCGTGCACACCATCGTGGAATTCGCGCCGTCGGTGGAGGGGTGGGCCGCGCTCATCGCCCAGCCGCTCGCGGCCGCGGTGGTGGTGCTGCTGCTCACCGCGCTGAGCACCTCCGATGATCTGGGCACCGGCGAGTACCTGCCCTTCGGCGGCCAGCGGCCGGAACCGGTGATCATCGCGCCGCCGCAATACGGTTCGGCCATCAGCTACGGGCCGTACCCGGGCTCCAACGGCGGCACCCAGTTCACCCCGCGCGATCCCGTCGTGCCGTTCGAGACGCCTGGCTCGGTCCCGGAATCCGACACCACCCGCTGAACTCCGGGCCTCGGCAATATTCGCTGGAGCTTCGGTGTTGTACCCCTTACCGTGTTCGAGTTCACCGAACCGAATCACCCTGGGGGACCCCATGAAGACCGCACCCGCCGATCGCGGCGCGCCCGCACCGGCGGAGCGCCCGGATCTCACGGCCTGGCGCCAGCGCCATGAACTCCGCAGATCCAATGCCGCGCAACCGATCCCGAACGGCCGCCGCTACAAGCGCACCGTCAAGCACCGCAATCGCGACCACTGATTCTCGGGCAGCGCCTATGTCACCGCACCGGTCGCGGGGCAGCACAGGGCAGGCTTGGAAGCCAGGATCGGATCTCCGCGACACCGGCGGGCCTGCCACCGCAGAGGAAAGTGTTGTAATCCGGTCGGCCCTGAACGAAACGTATGAGCCAGGCGACGGTGTAGGCGGCGACGACCGGGTTGGAGAGGATGAACTCGAAATGGTTCATCAACGAGCTGGATAGCTGGACGAACATCTTGTCCTGCATGCCGCCGATGGCGCGGTAAGCCGGTAGCGCACACTTGTCGCGTTCGCGGTATTTGTCGGTCAGTAGACACAGGATGTCGTCGTCGATGCCGATCATCATGGCGGGCACTCGGACTTTGTCCAGAGGCGTCTGATAGTCCAGTTCCATGGCCTTGTCGCTCGACGGGGCGAACGCCACGACCGCCTTCGGCAGCGGGTTCTTCAGTGCGGCTGCATGCAGCGCCGCATCGCCCCCGTACGACCAGCCGACCATGCCGATCTGATTCGTGTCGACCAGATCGCGGTAATCCTTGGATTTGCCGAGATATTGCACCGCCGCGGCCATCTGGTCGTTCCGCGCCACCGGCGAGTCGAACGGGGTCTTGCTGAACATGGTCAGGACCAGGAAACCGTACGAGGCCAATAGCGGGCCGAACCAGGAGACCGAGCCCTCGAACGCAAGGAAGCCCGGCATGACGAGGATCGTCGGGAAGGGCCGGCCGGTGGATTGTTTCGGAAACCAGACCGTTCCGCCCTCGAAGCCTGGATCCGCGCCGTGCAGGATGAATCGTTGCTGGCGTTCGAATGGACCGAAGGATTTCGGTCCATCATTGTCGAGAGCTCGATTGTCATCGACAGCCTGCGACGAGCCCCCCGGCGGTTGCGCCAAGGCCGTCGGCGCGACGAACAGACCGGCGGCGAGGCCCGCCGCCAGCACCACCCGGAACAGCCCGAAGCCTCCCATAGCGAGGATTCAAACCGATTGCGGCCGAGCAGGTCCTCAGCGCGCCGTCGGATCGGCGTGCCGCGGGCGATCGGCCGGGCCTTCACCGAGGGGCATCGAGGCTGATCGCCGCGTCCAGGCGGCTCCACATGCGCGCGACCGTTTCGTCATCGGGCAGCAGGCCGCCGAGGTTGCCCCGGAAGCCCAGGTACTCGGCCTGATACATCGGCAGGAAGCGGGTGCCCGCGCTCGCTTCGACATTGGCGATGCGATCGGCCAATTTGACGATGACCGCCGACGGATGGAGGCGGATCTTGCGGTAGATCTCCTCGTTGCGTTCTTGCCGGTTCTCCCCGATTCCCGTTACGGCCCAGACGAGTTCGGTGACATTCGAGCCGAACGCCGCCTCGAGTTCGGCCTTGGTGACGGCCGTATCCTCCAGCACATCGTGCAGCCACGCGGCGACGCCGAAATCACCGCCGATCCCGAAGTCCGCCAAGACCGCGCGCACCGCCGTCAGATGAACCACGTACGGTTCCCCGCCGTACTTCTGATCCCCGTGTGCCGCTTCGGCATAACTACGAGCGATACCTTCGATTCCCCCGATATCCATGCCGCCGAACCTACCGGACTCCGGGATGACCCACCCGGCAATAAATTCGGGGTGGGCGGCGACGCCACCCACCCCGATCATGCCTCGGCCGCCCGGCGGCCGGGCCTCACCTCAGATGCCGGGCGAGGAAACGGCCCGCCTCTTCTCCCGCGAACTGCGGAACACCGGTGTGCCCGCCCATATTCGCGTGCAGCGTCTTCTCCTTGGAGCCGAAGGCGTCGAACAGATCCAGGGCCATCTGCCGGTCGTTCCCTTCGTCATCCCACTGCAGCAGGACGTGTACCGGGATGGTGACCTGCCGGGCCTCCTCGAAAATGACGCGGGGCACATAACTTCCGGCGAACAGCACGGCGGCCGAGATGCGCGGTTCGACCACCGCCAGGCGGACGCCGACCGAGATCACCCCGCCCGAGTATCCGACCGGGCCGCCAATCTCGGGTAGTTCGAGCAGGGCGTCCAGGGTGGCCCGCCATTCCGCGACCGCGGGATCGAGCAGTGGGAGGACGAGCCGGTCGACGATGCCGTCGGTGACCGGCTCACCCGCCGCCAATGCCCGGTGCAGGTCAGCGACGGCCTGGTCGACCACGGGAATCCGGGGCCGGTCTCCGTTGCCGGGGAGTTCGATGGTGGCCGCGGCATAACCCTCCGCGACAGTGTGCCGCGCCCGGCCCGCCAGTCGCGGGTACGCCTTGCGCAGTCCGAGGGGAGGGGGTCCGAGCAGGATCAGCGGGACCGGAGCGGAGACGGATGCGGGCGTCCAGAGGATGCCGGTGATCTCGCCGAGTGTGAATTCGCGCTCGACAACCCCGTCGTCGAACCGCTTCTCAGAAATGAATTGCATGGTAGTGCCTTTCGGGAGTGCACATGAACGGCGCTCCCGGACGACCTACCGCCCGACCATGACCCCTGAGAGGAGCACCCACGTCGATACAGCATTCACGGGTACCACCTCCTCGGTCTCTTGCACGGCCTCCGGAACTGTAGCAGCGGCCCGCGCCGCCTACCAAGCGCTTTACCGGCACAGCCTGCGCTCGACGGGCGGGATCACGGGTCATCGCGGCGGCGTATCGCACCTGTCGTGCAGAACTCGCGCATCGGCGATCAGCAATTGACCGAGGGCGATACCGCCGTCGTTGGGCGGGACCTGGTGGTGTGTGTAGACCTCGAGTCCTTCCCGCCGGAGCGTCGCCAAACAGTTGATCTGGAGGAACTCGTTGAGGAAGACGCCGCCGGAGAGGACTACCTGCCGGATGCCGGTGCGATGGGAGATCTCGCGGCATCGGCGGGCGACCATGGTGACCACGCCGGAGTGGAAGCGGCGGCTGATATCGGGGAGGGGAGTGCCGACGGCCAGGTCCGCGGCGATGGCGCGGATGACCGGCCGGAAGTCGATTTCGGTTGTGCTGTAGTCGAATTCGTAGCCGTCGACCATGGTGAGGTCGCGGCCGAGCAGGCCCTCAAACTCGATCGGGCCCTGGGCCTCGTACTCGGCGTGGGAGCAGATGCCGAGCAGGGCGGCCACCCCGTCGAACAGGCGGCCCATGCTCGACACCTCGGGCGAATTGATGGCGCGCGCACGCATGGTGGAGTACACGTGCCGATGCTCCCGGCCCAGGCGGCCGATCGCCGGGAATGCCGCGGCGGCGGTGTCGGTGTCGCCGTAGGTGTCCAGGGCGAGCGCGAACCCGGTGCGAATCGGTTCGTGGACCGCTCGATCGCCGCCGATCAGTGCGATCCGCCGCAGATGCGTTGCGCGCTCGAAGTTTTCGAAGCCGCCCAGCAGGAATTCCCCGCCCCAGATGGTGCCGTCGGTGCCGTAGCCGGCCCCGTCGAACACCACGCCGACGGCCTGGCCGGTGAGCCGGTTCTCCGCCATGCACGCGGCCATGTGCGCGTGATGGTGCTGGACGTACACCGGTTCGCCCGGTTCGCCGATGCCCTCGTGCCCGCCGCTGGTGCGGAACTGCGGATGCAGGTCGTAAACCCCCGCGCTGGGCCGCAATTCGTAGAGCGAGGCCAGATGCGCCGCGGTCCTGCGGTGCGCGGCGAAGGTTTCGTCGTTCTTCAGGTCGCCGACGTGCTGGCTGAGGAAGACCCGGGAACCGGCGGACAGCGCCACCGTCGTCTTGAGTTCGGCGCCGTAGGCGACCAGGGGCACCAGCGGACGGCCGATCTCCACCGGGTACGGCGCGTAGCCACGCGCCCGGCGCAGAAATGTGAGCAGGGGGCCGTCCAATTCCGGATGCGTGGACAGCCGGACCACGGAATCGTCGACCCTGACCTCGATTTCGCGGTCGTGGTACAGGATCACATCGGCGATCTCGAAGAGCTGATCGAGGGCGTCCTGGTTGCGATGGACGATCGGATAGCCGGATATGTTGCCGCTGGTCATGATCAGCATGTCCAAGCCGGATTCGTCCAGCAGCAGATGGTGATGCGGCGCCGAGGGCAGCATCAGGCCCAGATTCGGATTCCGCGGCGCGACGCCCTCCGGCACCGATCCGGAACGCTTGCGCGCCAGCAGGATCGGCCGGGCGGGTGAGCACAGCAGTGCCTCCTCGTCCGCGGACAGTCGCGCGATGCGGTGGGCCGTGGCCACATCCCGGACCATGACGGCGAAGGGCTTCGAATCACGGCGTTTGCGCGCGCGGAGCAGGGCCACCGATTCGGCGCTGCGCGCGTCCACGGCGAGGTGGAAGCCGCCCACGCTCTTGACGGCGGCGACCCGCCCGGCCACCAACTCGGTCGCGCACCTTCGTAATGCGTCCTCACCCTCGAGCAGCGCGCCGTGCCGGTCCGCGAGCGACAGCCGCGGTCCGCAGTCCGCGCAGGCATTGGGCTGGGCGTGGAAGCGCCGGCTCATCGGATCCCGGTACTCCCGGTCGCAGCGCTCGCACATGGCGAATGAATCCATGGTGGTCTGCGACCGGTCGTAGGGCAGTGCGCGAATGATCGAATACCGTGGACCGCAGTTCGTGCAGTTGATGAACGGATACCGGTAGCGGCGGTCGGCCGGGTCCCGCAACTCGGCCAGGCAATCGGCGCAGACGTGCGTATCGGCGGGCACCAGAGCCACTTTCGCGCCGGTGTGCTCGCTGTGCACGATGTCGAAACCGGTGGCCGCCGACGGCCCCGCCGACCTGCTGAGGGCCACCACGCCCTCGACCCGGGCCAGTTCCGGAGCTCTGCTCGCCAACTCCGCACTGAACAGCCGCAGCACGGACTCGTGGCCGCTGGCCTCGATGAGCACGCCCTCGGGATCGTTGCGGACCCATCCGGCCAGCTGCCGCTCCCGGGCCAGCTTGTAGACGAAGGGCCGATAGCCCACGCCCTGCACGACGCCGGTGACCCTGATCTGCCAGGTTGCTTGTTCGGTCATGGCGAGTGTCAGCAGAGCCGGGGCAGTTCGGCGCCGCGCAGCGGTTGCAGTGTCGATTCGCGTCCCGCGGCATCCCGGAGAATCACCGCCGCACCCGCCCGGCCCGTCACCTCGCCGATCGCCACGGCGTGGCGGCCGTACTCGTGCGCGCGCAGGGCGGCCAGCACCGCGTCGGCCGCGCCGGGATCGACGAAGATCGCCAGGCAGCCTTCGTTGGCGCAATGTAATGGGTTGATGCCCAACATATCCGCCGCCATCGCGGTCTCGTGCTGGATCGGCAGCGCCGGGGCCTCGACCACGATGGCTTTCTCCAGTCGGCCCGAATACTCCTGCAACACCGCCGCCAGCCCGCCGCGCGTCACATCGCGCATCGAGCGAATCGCTCCGTCGGGCACCGCGGCGAACAATCCGTCGATCATGGTGTTGAGCGGCGCGCAGTCGCTGAGCACCCGGCTCTCGAAGCCGAGACCTTCGCGGATCGAGAGCAGGTGCACGGTGTGGTTGCCCAGCGGCCCGGACAGGATGACCGTGTCGCCGGTGCGCACGGCATCCATGCGCAGCGGCTCCCGGCCGAAGAAGCCGACCCCACTCGTGTTGAGGTACAGCTGATCCGCCTCCCCGGCCCGCACGACCTTGGTGTCACCGCACACGATGCGCACCCCCGCTTCGCGCGCGGTGTCCCGGATCGAGGTCAGCACCCGGAACAGCCGATCGAAGGGCAGTCCCGTCTCGAGGATCAATCCGAGGGTGAGATAGCGGGCCGACGCACCGGAGACCGCGAGGTCGTTGACGGTCCCGCAGACCGCGATCTTCCCGATATCGCCATTGCCGAAGAACGGCGGGTCGACCACGAAACTGTCTGTGGTCATGGCGATCCGGGTGCCCTCGACCGGGAGGACGGCGCTGTCCTCCATCTCGCCGATGTACACGTCACCGAGGGTCTCGGCGATGAACTCCACGAGCTCGCTCGACAGCGTCGCACCCGTGCCGTGGTCGAGTTGGATCTGTTGGGTCGCGAGAGTCACGGTGTCTTGGTCTCCTTCCGGGGCAGACCGCCGTTCTCGTCGATCGTGCGGAGAATCTCCTCGGAATCGGCCACGGTGGCGCAATAGCCCTCGAGCCATTCGAGCGCGCGCTGCCGGTCGGCTTCCACGGCGGAGAAAACACAGTCGCTCGGCACCCCGACGATGTATCCGCGGAAAAAGGCGTCGGCAGCGGTCGTCTGGATACAGATCTGGGTTTGCAGGCCGATGAGGATCAGGGTCTCCACCCCGATCGCCTGCAGCCGCTCGTGCAGATCGGTCTCGTAGAAGCCGCTGTCCTTACTGCGCTCCTGAACGATGTCGTCAGGATCGAGGAATTCGGTGATCACCTCCGCGCCCGCCGTGCCGCGCAGCGCGGGCACTCGGCCGTCATACCGCTCGGCCAGCGGATCGTCGGGTTCGTTGAGCAGCTGCAGATGGAAAACGGGATGCCCGCGCTTGCGCATATCCGACAGGAATCCGGTGACGTGTGCGGTGGCGGCGGAGATCGCGGCCTGACGTTCCGGGTTCTTTCCGACGATATCGTATTGCAAGCCGCTCGTGAGAACTGCGATCTTTGACATGTCGACTACTCCAGTAGCTAGTTGTGCTGCGCTGCGCCCGAGCGGTTTTCCAGATTCCGGGCGATATTCGACCAGTTGACCGCGCATTGGTAAGCGAATTCGATTATCTGTTCCCGGGTATGGGGAAGAATGGCGTCGGCGATCTTCTCGATATCGCTGTTCCGGACCGCGCGCTGATGTAGCCACCGCAGGAGGTCGCGGCCACTGGCGCTCATCCGCAGTGCCGGGTCCCGCGACAGCAGGGCCAGCAGCGCGCTGAGATCGGCGGGTTTTTCGGGAGCCGGTGCGGGGGTGAGTCGTTCGGGTGGTTCGGGGAGCTTGCCGTCGGAATCCGATGGGCTCCCGGAATTTTTGCCTTCGCCGGAATGGAGGAGTGGATCCTCCCCGCGTTTGAGCCGGGTGCGTACATCGCGAATGGTGGACGGGGACAGGCCGACTTCCTGGGCAATGGTGCGCAGCGATGCGTCGGGGCGGGCCAAGATCAATTCGGCGGCCGTGCGCCGGGCCGATTTGGTGTCGACAGGCCGCAGCCGGCCGTCGCTGCCCAGTCGATGGCTCGCCCGCGAATCGACGTCGAAGCGGCTCCGGATCGATGCGACGGTCTTCGCGGACAGGCCCGCGGTGGTCGCGATGGAACGATCCGACCAATGTGGATGTGTTCGCATGATGCGCTCCGCGGCGGACCGCCGATCACTCAGTGAGAGCGGCAAACCGTGGGTGGTGTTCTCACGCACTCCGACAATGAATGCCAGTTCCTCGGAACCGTCGACCAAATATGCATCGATATGTGTGAATCCCTTCAGTCGCGCGGCGAATGTGCGGTGAAACCCATCGATAACTCGCATGGTGGGCCGATGTACGAGGATGGGTGGCAAGGGCCACTCGGCCTCGACCAGTCGTTCGATGTGTGAATGGTCCTCCCCCTCGGATCGGGGGGAGCCGATTGTTACCAGCGATGCGATCTCTAAGGATGTTCTGACGCGGTTCAATTTCGATGAAGTCTCCAAAAGCACAGTGCCCCTTCACCTTTCAAGATCTTTCGAAAATTACCGCAGGGGCGGACTTCCCGCAAGGTGATTCGGAACGCCGCCGTTCCCTGCCGTGATCATCCATGCCCGGCGGCCCGCGTGGCCGTGCCGATCCACCGGCGGCGTGCTGCCCGGAGGTGTGCAAGCGTGTGAAAGCGTCAGTTGCACAGTGTGATTCGCGCGACTCGGCGCCGGATTGTCTGAGTCGGTGAGCTCGGCGGTATCGCGCGAAACCTTGTCGCGCGGATCGACCTGTGCGGTAATACCGTGGCCGACTTCCTTTGCGGTACATGTAAATTGCATTCACAGAATTGAATAGAGATGATCAGATGACCTATGCCAGCCGTAAGGACGATCATGTCCGCCTGGCCGTCGCACAGCATCGCGAGTCGCTGGCCGGGCCCCGCCCCTCTCCGTTCGATGACGTCACCTTTGTCCACCATGCCCTGCGGGGCACCGCGGAGCATGCCGTCTCGCTGGCCACCGAGGTGGGCGGCGCGAATTGGCCGGTGCCGCTCTACATCAACGCGATGACCGGCGGCAGCTCCCGGACCGGCGAGATCAATCGCGGGCTGGCGATCGCCGCCCGGGAGACGGGGCTGGCGATCGCGTCGGGTTCGATGAGCGCCTACCTGGCCGACCCCTCGGTCGCCGAGACGTATCGCGTATTGCGCACTGAGAATCCGGATGGTTACGTCATTGCCAACCTCAATGCCAACGCGACGCCCCAGATGGCGGCGCGGGCGGTGGAACTGCTGCGCGCCGACGCACTGCAGGTGCACGTCAACGCGATCCAGGAGATCGTGATGCCGGAGGGGGATCGGGACTTCTCGGCCTGGCCGCGCAATATCGCCCGGCTGACCGAGGCGCTCGGCATCCCCGTGATCGTCAAGGAGGTCGGCTTCGGCATCAGCGCGGACACGGTCATGCAGCTGACCGACCTCGGCGTGCGGATAGTCGACGTATCCGGTTGTGGTGGAACGAATTTCGCGATGATCGAGAATTCCAGGCGTCGGCGGGCCGACTTCGGCGTGCTGGCGGGTTGGGGTCTGTCCACCCCGGCCTGTCTGGTCGACGGCGCCGAAGTGGCCCTGCTGCAGGGGGTCACGCTGCTCGCCTCGGGCGGGGTGCGGACACCGCTGGACGTGGTGCGGGCGCTGGCGCTCGGCGCCCGGGCGGTGGGGGTGTCGGGACACTTCCTGTCGATTTTGGAGAACGGCGGTGTCGACGCGCTGATCGCGGCCATCACCGTCTGGATCACTCAGATCCGGCAGCTGATGGTGGTGCTCGGCGCGGAAACCGTGCGCGCGCTGACGGACACCGATGTGCTGCTCACTGGAGGACTCGCCGAGCTGTGCGGACTGCGCGGCATCGACGCCGGTGGCTACGCCCGGCGCTCCCGGAATCCGATGTGGGACGCGCCGGTTACTCGCGAGTAGCTTTGCTCGAGTTACGATGCGTCGAGCGACGAACCACATTGCGTCCCTTCGTAAGTGAAAGGCCACCGTATGAGCCCCTTGCAGATAACGCTGGGCATCATCTCGATACTGATCGGTGTCCCCGCGTGGGCAGGGTTCCTCTTGGCGATCCGCCGGATGGTGCGCACCATCCGGCTGGGACAGCCGGCGCCGGACCGGTTCCGGCCGTTCCTGCCGCGATTCGCCACCATGGTCAAGGAATTCGGCGCGCATACCCGGATGGTGAAGTTCCGGACCGTCGGGTGGGCGCACTGGCTGGTGATGGTCGGCTTCCTGCTGGGGTTCGTCACGGTCTTCCAGGCGCAAGGCCAGATCTTCAGTCCCACCTTCACCTGGCCGTGGATCGGTGAGACCCTCGCCTACCATCTCGCCGACGAGCTGCTCGGGCTCGGCACCATCGTCGGCGGCGTGGTGCTGGTCGTCATCCGGCAGTTGAACCACCCGCGCCGGCCCGCGCGGCTCTCGCGCTTCTCCGGCTCGAACTTCCTGTCGGCCTACTTCGTCGAGTTCATCGTCGTCGCCGAGGGCATCAGCATGGTCGGGGTGAAGGCGCTGGTCATCGCCTACACCGGTGAGCATCACGCGGCCAGCGACTTCGTCAGCATGAACATCGCCAAGCTGCTGCCCGCGAGCGCGGCGGCGGTGTCTGTCTTCGCGTTCTGCAAGCTGATGACGGCACTGGTATGGGTGGTGGTGGTCAGCCGCAATGTCGACTGGGGTGTGGCCTGGCACCGGTTCGCGGCGTTCCCGAACATCTACTTCAAGCGTGAGGACGACGGCAGCGTCGCGCTCGGTGCGCTGAAACCGATGCTGTCGCAGGGCAAGCCGATCGATATGGAGACGGCCGACCCGGACAATGACACCTTCGGTGTGGGCAAGTTCGAGGATTTCTCCTGGAAGGACATCCTCGACGTCACCACCTGCACCGAGTGCGGCCGTTGCCAGTCGCAGTGCCCGGCCTGGAACACCGGAAAACCCTTGTCCCCCAAGCTGTTGATCATGTCGCTGCGTGACCACGGTTACGCGAAGGCTCCATACCTGCTCGCCGGTGACAAGGACAAGGCTCCGGAGGCTGCTCGCCTGGAGGCGGAGCGTCCGTTGGTCGGTGGTGAGGATGTCAACGGCATCATCGACCCCGAGGTCCTGTGGTCGTGCACGACCTGTGGTGCGTGTGTGGAGCAGTGCCCGGTCGATATCGAGCACGTCGACCACATCATCGACATGCGCCGCTACCAAGTCTTGATCGAGTCGGAGTTCCCCTCCGAACTCGCCGGACTGTTCAAGAACCTGGAGAACAAGGGAA
Organism: Nocardia sp. JMUB6875; assembly: GCF_041154655.1. Classification (NCBI taxonomy): domain Bacteria; kingdom Bacillati; phylum Actinomycetota; class Actinomycetes; order Mycobacteriales; family Nocardiaceae; genus Nocardia; species Nocardia sp. JMUB6875. The sequence goes on along the minus strand of NZ_BAAFGR010000095.1, from coordinate 15,681 downwards.
ACCCCTGGGGCCAGAACGCCAAAGACCGCCTCAACTGGATCTCCGAGGTCGACTTCGAGGTGCCGGTCTACGGCCGCGACGCCGACAGCTTCGACGGGTATGAGTACCTGTTCTGGGTCGGTTGCGCGGGTGCGTATGAAGACCGCGCCAAGAAGACCACCAAGGCCGTCGCCGAACTCCTCGCCACCGCCGGGGTGAAGTTCATGGTGCTGGGTCAGGAAGAAACCTGCACCGGCGACTCGGCCCGGCGTGCGGGCAACGAATTCCTGTTCCAGCAGCTGGCGATGCAGAACATCGAAGTCCTCAACGGCGTGTTCGAGGGTGTCGAGCAGGCGAAGAAGAAGATCGTCGTCACCTGCGCGCACTGCTTCAACGCGTTGAACAACGAATACCCGCAGGTCGGCGGCACCTACGAGGTGGTCCACCACACCCAGCTGCTCAACCGCCTCGTGCGCGGTAAGCAGTTGGTGCCGGTGTCGCCGGTGGCGCAGAACGTCACCTACCACGACCCCTGCTACCTGGGCCGCCACAACAAGATCTACAACGCGCCCCGGGAACTGATGGAGGCGTCGGGCTCGACGCTGGTCGAGATGCCGCGTCACGGTGAGCGTTCCATGTGCTGTGGTGCCGGTGGCGCGCGCATGTGGATGGAAGAGCAGCTCGGCAAGCGCATCAACATCGACCGCGTCGACGAAGCCCTCGACACCCTCAAGGGCGGCAACGAGCCGTCGATGATCGCGACCGGTTGCCCGTTCTGCCGGGTGATGCTCACCGACGGTGTCACCGCGCGTAAGGACGGCGGCGAGGTCGGCCAGGGCGTCGAGGTCGTCGATGTCGCGCAGCTGATGCTGCAGTCCATCGACCGCGTGGACGCCGCGACCCTGACCGAGAACCTGAAGGTCATCCAGACCCCGAAGGTCGAAGAGCCCGAACCGGTTTCCGAACCCGAACCGGTCAAGGCCGAAGCCGCCGTGGCCGAGGCGCCCGCCCAAGCCCCGAAGGCGGCTCCTGCCGGTGGCGGTCTGGGGATGAAGGGTGCCGCCAAGGCTCCCGGCGGTAAGGGCTTGGGCATGAAGGGCGGGCTCAAGCCGCCGGGCGCGAAGGCCGCTCCCGCGGGCGAGGCTGCTGCCCCGGCTGCGGAGGCGCCCGCCGCGGAGGCTCCCGCGACCCCGGCCGCCAAGCCGGGCGGGCTCGGCATGAAGGGCGGGCTGAAGGCTCCCGGTGGCAAGGGCCTGCAGATGAAGGGGGCTGCCAAGGCTCCGGGTGCGAAGCCCGCCACCGAGGCGGTGGCAGAGCGGGATACCGCACCGGAAACCACTGCCGCCGAGGCTGATACGTCCGCATCCGCCCCGGCCGCGGAGGCGAAGCCGTCCGTCGCGCCCAAGGGTCTGGCCATGAAGTCAGGCTTGAAGCGCCCCGGCCCGAAGGCCCCGGCCGCACCCGCTCAGGCCGCCGAGCCCGCCCCGGCTCCGGCCGAACATCCCGCGGAGAGTAACGGCACTTCCGAGGGTAATGGCACGTCGGAGAGCACCGGCACGTCCGAGGGCAATGGCTCCGCCGCACCGCCCGCTGCCAAGCCGGGTGGGCTCGGGTTCAAGTCGGGTATGAAGGCTCCGGGCAAGAAGAACTAGGTCGGTCCGGAATGTCAGGCGGCCGAACGTGATCGGCGTGGGCGGCGCTACCGAGTGGTAGTGCCGCCCACGCCGTCCTCGGCCGAGCCGGATCGGAGTCAGCCGAATCTCTTGGCGATCGCCGTGGCGATCTCCTCCGGCGCGTGTTCCTGGATGAACTGCTGAGCGCGGGGGAGTTCCACCACCTCGACGTCGGTGAATGTCGCCCGCATCCGGGGAATATGGTCCTTCGGGCGGTATACCAGGTCGCGCATGCCCCACACCAGCAGCGTGGGCTTGTCGGCCAGCAGGGCGGGCACGTCGCGGGAGAGCTGCTCGAGCAGCGGGCGCGCGTCGCGAATCTGCTTGGCGATCACGCCCAGTCCCCGCCGGGCCACCGCGTCGGGCTGCACCGAGCGGTAGTGGTCGATCTCGGCCGGGCTGAGCTTGCGGCCCAGCTCGCCGAGCAGGACCCGCTCCACGAGGAAGTTCTTCTCGAGCACCTGCCGTTGCAGCAGCGGGGTGCGGATGAGCCTGCTGAAAATCTGGTTCGCGATGGCCTCGGGCGGCCAGAACGTGGTGTTGCCCAATACGATTCCGCGCAGCCGGTCCCGGCGCGGGGCGACCGCGCCCAGCCCGATGGGCCCGCCCCAGTCGTGTCCCATCACGACGAAGTCGTCGAGCCCGAGGTGGTCGATCAGCTCGCCCACGATCGCGGTGTGCTCGGCGACGGTGTAGCCGAAATCATCGGGACGCTCGGACAATCCGAACCCCAGGTAGTCGACGACGACGCAGCGGTACCGGTCCCGCAGCTCCCGCACGATGTGGCGGAAGAGGAAGCTCCACGTCGGAACGCCGTGGCAGAACAGGATTGTCGGTCCGGACCCCTCGTCTATGTAGTGCACCCGGCCGGCGGACGAGTCGAACCAGCGGGACTCGAAGGGGTACAGATTCTTGTCGGGAACGAAGTCGATCAGCATGCGAACCTCTCTGCGTTGCGAGACAACGTCTGATATACCGGACTACCCCGAATCCCGTGAATTGCCACGGTTTCGGGTTGCACAAAAGCCTGTGCAACTGGCGAAGGCAGCGGTTGAACGCCCTTGGGCCACACCGGATTTCGTTGTAGGCTCGCATCGCTGGAATCGCGATACACCGTATAAGCATTGACGAGGTGTGCTATTTCGATACCGACACTTGACGAATTTCTGGGCAAGTCGGCGGAAGAGAGACTCGACTGGGTAAATGAGTCCGAGGGATTGACGGCGGGAATTCGGGGACGGCTCGAACTCTTTCTTTCGTTCGCGCGGCCGCGCACCTGCCTGCCGGGAATGCTGGCTTTCTGCCTGGCTTGTAAGCTGCTCGGCCTGTCGATCGACCTCGATGTCCTGATCGGCTTCGCGGTCACCTTCCTGTACAGCGCGGTGGCCAACCTGTTCAACGGCTACTCCGATGTCGCGGAAGACAATCAGAACCTCCCGGCCCGCCTGTACCTGCTCGGCCTCTACGGCCGGCGACGGCTGCTGCGGAGCGCCTACGCCGTCTGCCTGCTCATGCTGGCGCTGGCGGCGCTGGTGAGCCCCGTCTTCCTCGGGCTGACGGCGATCTGCGTCGTGATCGCGCACCAGTACTCCCTGCCACCGTTCCGCGTGAAGGAGCGGCCGGTGTCCTCGCTGGCCCTGTTCGCCCTGGATGTCGCCCTGCCGTTCCTGATGGCGCCCGCCGTGACGGAGCATGGACCGGCGGTGCTGGGAAACTGGCCCTTCCTGTCGATGGCCGCGTACCTGTTCGTCTGGTTCGCCGCCAAGGGCCTGGTGAAGAACCTGCCCGACTACCACGGCGATCGAGACGCCGGATTGACGACCTCGGCAACGCTGAGCCCGACCCGGCGGCATGCGGCCATCGTGGCCGCGGCCGGGACGATCGCGGTCTACCTGGGCCCGGTATTCCTGGTCGCCGGAGGCCAATTCGCGGCGAAGTACCTGCTGACCCTGGTGTGGTTCCCGATCGTCTGCGTCCAGTGCGCGCGGATGATCCTGCGCGATGACAGCCAATCGGCGAACAACATGCTGCGCTTCGACATGGTGGTTTCGACGGGATACCTCTCGACCTGGATTCTGCTGGTGGACCCGTCGGTTTCCTCGATCGGCATCGTCCTGGGTTCGCTGGTCGTCATTTTCCTGATGGACGCGCTGAAGCTCGATACTCGCCGAAAGAAGGATGTCGTCTGATGTGGGATGAGTATCGCTCGAACGAGGACAGTGATTATTCGGCTGTCGCCCTTGATCTTTCGAACAATGCGTTACCTTTTGCTCCATTGCCGAGCGTCCGCAAGGCGATCGAGGCGGAAGTCGATCGTGCGGCCGACTATCCCTCGGCCGCCTACGGATCGCTGCGGCGGGCCATCGCCGATTTCGTGGGCTTCAGCCCCGACCATGTCATCGTCGGGCCGGGCAGCGTCGGCGTGCTCGGATACATCATGCGACGGGTCGCCGGAAACGGCGGCCGAGTCGTCTTCGCGGTACCGGCATTCGACGCCTACGAGCGAGTCGTGGTCGACGCGGGCGGAACGGCCGTTCCGGTGCCGGGCACGGAAAGCCGCTGGCAGCCGGTCGAATCGATGACGGCGGCAGCCGGTGACGACGCGGCCGCGATCCTGATCTGCTCCCCGCACAACCCGACGGGCGAGCGCGTGGGTCTCGACGAGATCGAAAGGCTCCTGCGCTGGGTGCCGCGGCATACGGTCGTCGTGGTGGACGAGGCCTACATCGACTTCGATCACACGGCCGACCCGACGGAGATATTCCGGCTGATCCGCACACACGCGAATCTCGTTGTGCTGCGGACCTTCTCGAAGGCCTACGGCCTGGCGGGCCTGCGCGTGGGCTACGCGGTCGGCGATGCGGGCTTGATCGGCGCCTGCCGAACCGTCGCCATGCCCTTCGGCGTGAACCGGCTGGCCGTCGCCGCGGCCATCGCCGCGCTGGAGGTGGGCGACGAGCTCGCCGCCCAGGTCGATTCGGTCATCCGCTGCCGTTCGCTGTTCAGCGCCGCGGCGCGCGTCCACGGCCTGACCGTCGCCGAATCGGGCGGGAACTTCCTCTGGGTGCCGATGCGGCACCCGGCCCCGCTGGTCGATCGCTTCTCCCGCGCCGGAATCGCGGTCCGCGAATATCCGGACATCGGCGTCCGAATCACCGTGCCCGCACCCGAACACCTGGATCACGTTGTCGAAGTCCTCGCGGACGGATACAGCCGAATGGAGGCAAGCGCATGCCACAGATGAATCCGCACCTGGGCGCCGACCTGATGGGCCGGCCGCGGTTCGCGGACGCACTCGTGGATCGATTGGTCCGAAACGAGGTGCGCTACCTCTTCGGTATGCCCGCGGAATCGGTGAACTGCCTGGTCGACGCCGTCGGGCGGCGGGACGAGATCGGACTGATCGCGGTCCGTCACGAGAGCGCGGCCTCCTGGATGGCGGTCGGTTACGCCCGCGGATCCGGCACCGTCGGAGTGTGTTTCGGCACGGCCGGGCCCGGCGCCACGCATTTGCTGCCCGGCGTGTACGACGGCTTGTACGACCGGGTGCCCGTGCTGGCGATTTCGGGTCAGGTGCACGTGGGCGATGTCGGGGCGCAATCGTTCCAGGAAATCGATTCGTCGCGGCTGTTCCGCGACGGCACCTGGCGGTCGGCGGACATCATGTCGACCGATCAGGTCGGCGTCTTCGACCAGATCCTGCTCGCGATTCGGCTGGAGCAGACCTCGGCGCATGTCGCCATTCCGTCGGACCTGCTGATCGCACCGGTCGACGAGCGGGAGCAGCCGAGCCCGTATCGAGTGGACCGGCGCAGCGCCACCAAGGTCGACAAGCGACGCGTCGAAGACCTGGCCGACTACCTGTGCGGCCACCCGACGACGATCGTCCTGGGTTCCGGCGGTGGGGAATCCGTCGATCGCGCCCGCGCGCTCGCGCAGGCGCTGGGCGTCGAGTTGTGCGCCCTGCCCGAGTCCGGGATCCCGGAATCGCTGGTCACTCCCGTGGAGGGCGAGCGCACCTCGGCCGAGGACAGCGTGCTGCTGATCGGCCGCCCAACGGTCGGGGTGCGGCGGTACTTCCCCGCCGCGAAGATCCTGATCGAGGTCACCGATCTCGCCACGTCCGGCTTCGATACCGGAAGTCAGCGGATCGGCATCGCGGGCGATATTCCGGTGATCCTGGACGCGCTGACCGCCGCGGTGGCCAGCCGTGGCGACGCGGCGGAACTCGTGCCGGAAGCCCCGGCCGTCCAGGAGCCGACCGGTGGCTGGGCTGTGCTGGCGCAACGGCTTTCGGGCACCTCGGTCGCCGTCGACCCCGGGCCGATCCAGCGGCTCACCCGCACCTTCCTGAGCGCGCACGCGGACATCCACAGCGCGTGGAATCTGGAGGCCGAGGGCTCGGCGCTGCCGATGGCGATCGGTCTGGCGCTGGCGGCGAACGATCGTGCCTACGCGCTCACCGAGCTCGCGTCCCTGGACCAGTACATATCGGAGTTGTCCACCGCCGCGCGGTACACGGTCCCCGTGACGGTGATCTGCCGTGCGGAATCGGGCGCTACGATCCGAGAACTGGCCCGGGCCTTCGGAATCCGGGTGTTCTGGGCGGCGGATCCGAGCGAGCTCGAGTCGGCGCTGGAAGCGGCCGTGCAGGCGGAGGGTCCGTCGGTGATCCTGACCTCGGCGCTGGAATCGGCAGCGGCACAACCCGATACGGCGCCCCGCGCCGAGGTCGTCGAGTTCGCGGGCGAGCTGCTCGGCGCGATCGCGGGCCGGGGGATCGACTCGGTGTACCTGTCCGGCGTCAGTGCCGAGCGGCTCGGCCTGATCGGCGCCCCGCGCACCGACCTCGACGTGCGGGTCGTCGCCGATACCCAGGCCGCCGCCATGCGGGCCACCGCGGCGTTCAAGGCGGCCGGGACCACCGCGTGCGCCGTGGTGACCTCTCCCGCAGAGCTTCTCGCGCAGCTGAACGGCCTCTACGACGCCTCGTTCGACAGCGCGTCGGTGCTGCTGATCTCCTTGGAGATCGACCGCTGGTTCCTGAATCCGGTGGAGGTGCTGGGGGAGATCTCGGCGATCTCGGTGGTGCTCGACGGCACCGCGCGGGATTCGACGCGGCTGCGCGACGCGCTGCTCACCGTCGCGGGCCGGGGCAAGGGTGTGACGCACATCCACGTCTCCGGCGCCGCCCTGCGCGCCGGAAACACCGCGGCGCTCGCGGACACCGCGGGCGCACTGGACATCCCGGACTCGCTGATCGGACTGCCCGGCGCCACGATGGCCGCGCGAGACGAGATCGCCAGGGCCGCGGCGCTTCTCGATTCGGCGGACGGCGTCTCGATCATCGTCGGCCGCGGCGCGGCGGGCGCACGACGCGAACTCCTCGAATTGTCTTCCCGCACCGGAGCTCCGCTCTACTGCACGATGGGCGCGCTGGCCGCGAACGTGGTGGGCGAGCACTGCGCCGGTCTGGTCGGCACGTCCGGTCACGACGAGGCGATGCAGAACATCCGGCAGAGCCGAGTGGTGGTCCTGGTGGGCGTGTCCTGGCGCGGGTCCGCCTTCGAGCTCGCCGGGGACGGCCCGGTGATCTCCGTCAATGCGGACGCGCTGACCTTTCTGCGTCTTCCGCCGGAATCGATCGGCCTGCTCGGCGACGCGCGCGAGGTGCTCGAGGCGCTCATCGGATCGTCGAAAGCACCTGTCGCCGTGAGCGATGCCGCCCGCCCCGCCACCCCGCAGCGCAAGGGTCCGCGCGAGTCCGCGCGGCCCTTGCTGGCGGTGACGGCCGCACAGATCATCGATCACGAGCTCGCGCGGGCCGAGCGGACATCGACCCTCAGCGTCGATGTCGGCATCAATACGCTGTGGGCGTACCGTTACGTGCGCTCGGCCTCCCGATACCTGTGGACCGCCTCGTTTGCCACCATGGGATTCGCGGTGCCGGCCGCGGTGGATGTCGCGGTGCGCAATCCGGCCGACATCTCGGTGGCGATCGTCGGCGACGGCGGGATCGGCATCACCCTCGCCGAGCTCCGCAATGCCGCACAGGCCGAATCCACCACGGTGATCGTCGTTTTCAACAACGGCGCGCTCGCGGCCATCAAGTTCGAGAGCTGGATCATGGGCTGGCCCGACACCTCCTCCGAATTCGCGCCCTGTGATTTCGCGAGCTTCGCGCGGCATTGCGGGATGACCGCGGTGACGGCGCGGACCTCCGAGGAATTCGGGACCGCGTTCCGCGCCGCGCTGCGCACCGACGGTCCGACGCTCATCGATGCGCGCATTCCCGCGGTCGAGGCCCCCGCGCTGGCCGGGCGCATCCACGTGCGCCAGGTGGTCGGACTGGTGTCGGGCTGGATTCGCGACGGTAAGCCCGCGCGTGCGGGCGCGTGGTCGATGGTGAAGGCGGTCGCCGCCGACGCCGCCGGTCAAGCTCTGCGCCGAGTGGGGCGAAACGAATGAAGTGTCAAGGCAAAACGAAGCGTCAAGGCAATGGGAGAGGAGGGATCTGAATGGTCGGGACACGTGCTGCCACACCCCAGTCGATGTTCACGAAGATCGCGCCGCGGTATGACCTGGTCAATTCGGTGATGACATTGGGCGGCGACAAGCGGCTGCGCCGCGAGGCGGTGCGCATGCTGCGGCTCCAGGCCGAGGCCGAGGTGCTCGACATCGCCTCGGGGACAGCCGAGATCGCGTCCGCGCTGGCCGCCGAGTATCGCTTTCCGATCTCCTACCGCGCGGTCGATCTCAATGCGGAGATGCTGGCGGTCGCCGAGGGCAAACTGGAGCGGCTGGGGCGCGAGCACCCGCGCAGCCGGTGGAGCCAGATGCGCGGTAGCGCACAGGATCTGGCCTTCGACTCCTCGACCTTCGACGCCGCGGTCATGTGCTTCGCACTCGACGATATGGACGACCCGGCGGTCGCGCTCGCGGAAGCCGTGCGGGTGCTGCGCGCGGGCGGACGCTTCCTGCTCATTGAACTCGCGCTGCCCGACAGCGGGCTGCTGCTCGGGATCATGAAGTTGCGCCTGCTCATAACCCGCAGGGTCGCAGGACTTTTCGGCTTGGATCCCGTCGCCCACATGACCGAGGAAGTGGAGTCGGACCGCGGCGCGGAATACAGCATCACCCGTTGTGAGAGCGCCGGACTGACGTTGGAGTCGCAAGCGCGCTACCACGGCGGCCTGGTCCGTGCCTACGTCTTCCGCAAGTAGAAGGATTCCCCATGGCCAATCAATGCCCGCATGCCGAGGCGCCACCGAAGGTGCACTCCGTCACCAGCATCACCAGCCGTCGCTTCTCGAACGGACATCTGCCGGGCCCGCCGGGCCACCGCATCATGGGCTCGTACCCCGAGTTCTCGAAGGATCGCAACAAGTTCCTGCGCGAGGCGGTCCGAAAATACGGCGACGTCGTCCGGATCAAGCTCCCGCTGCGCGACCTGGTCGTGCTGGGCAATCCGGAGGACGTGCACAAGGCGATGGACGACACGTCCGGCGCCTACAGCAAGTTCGGGAATTACCATCCGGCGCTGGCCAAGCGGCAGAACGGGCTCTCGTTCATCGAGGGTGAGCTGTTCCGGGAACGTCGCCGGATCGTCAGCCCGCTGGTCACGCGCGACGGCCTGAAGAACACCTTCCAGGCCAATGTCGACGCCTACCTGCAGACCCTGGACGCGAACATCGCCGCGGCGACCGACGCCCACGGCATCACTGACCTGCAAGAGGTGATCTTCCAGACCCTCCTGCGCGGTGTGCTCGCACAGACCTATACCGACCCCTTCACTCCCAAGGAGATGAAGGAACTGCACGAGGGCATGGCGACCTTCACCAAATTCCTGGGATCGACGCTGAAGATCGCCGATCCGCCGAATCTGGTGCGCCCGTGGGGTCCGTACAAGATTCGGCCGTGGACGGTGTTCTCCGCGGCGATGATCGTCAAGAATCGCGTTGTCGAGCGGCAGAACTCACCGGCGCTGGGCACCTACGGGGATGTCCTGGACGGCATGATCCTCGGGTACAAGAAGCTGAAGACCCCCATGACATTCTGGGACCTCTGCTTCGACGTGGCGACCATGACCAGCGCGTCGTACGGCACCACTGCCGGCGCCATCACCCAGACGGTGGTGCGCACCCTGCTCGACGCGGAGGCGACCGATCGCCTGGTGGAGGAGTGCGGCACGGTCGACTTGTCGCAGGCGACCATCGAATCGGTGCGCACCCTGCGCTGGACGAAGGCCTGTTTCGAGGAATCGATCCGGATGCAGGGGTTTCCGCTCCTGCTGCGCTTCACCGCCGCCGGTGCGAACTTCCAGGGGCTCGATATCGCGCCGAACACGATGCTGGGAGCGCCCATCTCGACGATCCACCGCGATCCGCGCTGGTGGACCGATCCCGACACCTTCGACCCGAATCGGTTCTACGACCACAGCAAACGGGTGGATCAACCCCGCCTGCTGCACTTCCTGGCATGGGGCGCGGGCCCGCACCGATGCACCGGCGCCCAGCTGGGATACCTGATCGCGACCTACCTGGTCGCCCTGATCCTGAGCCGATACCAGGTCGAGATTCCGCCGAACTTCACGATCCGTGAGGACACCGGGCTGGCGCCGACCTTCAAGGGCGGGTTCCGCGTTCGACTGACGCGGCGCTGAAAGCCTTCAGCCCCAAAGCATCTGAGAGAGGATTTGATTACATTGGCAGAGCGGTACGATATTGCGGCGCCCATCTACGACCGGACCGCGTGGGTGCTGTCCCTCGGCGGGATCGACAAGCTGCACCCGGCGCTGGTCGCCGGACTGGACCTGTCCGGCAAAACGGTGGCCGATCTCGGATGCGGTACCGGGCTTGCCTTTCCGGCCTTGGTCGAGGCGATCGGTCCCTCGGGCCGGGTGATCGGGTTGGACAACAACGCGGCCATTCTCGCCAAGGCGGAGAAGCGCGTGGTCGCCAACGGGTGGAACAACGTGAAGCTCGTCGTCGACGACATCGCGACCACGCCGCTGCTCAAAGACGTCGACGTGGTCTTCAGTTGCATTGCCATGAGCTGTGTTCCGGACCCGTCGGAGAAGCTGGCGGAACTGCTCTCGAACCTGAAGCCGGGCACCGGGGTGCGCATCATCGACGCGCTGCCGCGCACGTCGGGCCGCGGCTACCAGGCCATCAACGGGTACAACTTCTTGAAGTCCTTCATCGTGGGATCGCACTACAAGAAGCTCGAGCCGTTCGAGCGGGTATTCCGTGAGCAGCTCGGCGACGTGGTCGTCGACAGCGTGCACGGCGGAATGTACACGCGGCTGACCGGCGTCAAACGTGCCTAGTGGCAGTGAGCTGACCCTCGATCGCGGAACCAAGAAGTTCGGCGGCAATCTCGTGCTCGACGACGTCGGCCTCGCGGTCGATCGCGGTGAGTTCCTGGCCGTGCTGGGCCCGAGCGGCAGCGGAAAGTCGACGCTGCTGCGGGTTTTGGCGGGCCTGGAAAGTTTGACCTCGGGCACGGTGAGCTGGAGCGCGGACGGCGCCCGTCCGCGCACTGGGGTGGTGTTTCAGCAATCGCTGCTGCTGCCCTGGCTCACCGTGACCGAGAACATCTCGCTGGCCCGGCGATTCACCGCGCACCGGCACGAGTTCGACGGCGACTACCCGATGACCCTGCTGCGGCGATTCGGCATGGACGGCCTGGCCGGCCGCTACCCGAGCGAGTTGTCGGGCGGCCAGGCGCAGCGGGTCGCCGTCTTGCGGGCGGCCGCGACCCGGCCCCGGCTGCTGCTGCTCGACGAACCGTTCAGCGCCTTGGATCCGGCCACCCGAATCGACCTGCGGCAGTGGCTGTCCGAGCTCGTCGCCGAGCTCACGGCGACGGTCGTGCTCATCACCCACGACGTGGACGAGGCGATCGCGCTGGCGGATCGGATCGTGCTGCTCGATCGCGGCCGGATCCGCCGGGAATGGCGCGACGTCCGTACCGGCGGCGAGACAGCGTCGTTGCGCGACGACATTCTCGGGCAGTACCACCCGGACGAGGTCGCGGCGCCGTGACCGATATCTCGAGACGGTCCCTGCTGGCCGGTGCGACCGGATTGACCATGGCCGCCGGGCTTTTCGGCGCGGCGGACCTGGCCCGCATCGCGGCCACCACCGGGCGTAGGGAGGACGCGCTGCGCATCGGCTACCTGCCGATCACCGACGCGGCGCCGCTGCTGATCGCGCACTCGGCACGGCTCTACGGCGCCGGGGTGAGCGGCGGCAAGCCCGTATTGTTCCGCAGCTGGGCCGGTTTGGCGGAGGCGTTCGTCTCCCGCCAGATCGATGTGGCACACCTGCTGATGCCGATGGCCCTGCAACTGCGGCGGGTGCTGGGCGCCGGGGTGCGGGTGCTGGGCTGGAATCACACCAACGGCTCGGCGCTCACCGTCGCCCCGGACATCACGGACCTGGGGCAGCTGGCAGGCAGCCAGGTCGCCATCCCGTTCTGGTGGTCGATCCACAACATCGTGCTCCAGCAGCTGCTGCGGGCGCATGACCTCACCCCGGTGGTGCGGCGTAGCGCGTCGCGATCGCGGCGCACCGTCGAACTCATCGTCATGAGTCCCTCGGATATGGTTCCCGCCCTGGCGAATCGGTCGATCGCGGGATACGTGGTGGCCGACCCGTTCAACGCCATCGCGCAGATCAAGAAGATCGGGCGGATCCACACCTTCCTCGGCGACGTGTGGCGTGAGCACGCGTGCTGCGTGCTGGTCACCCGGGACGACGTGATCGCGCGGCAGCCGGGCGCGGTGCAGATGGTCACCGACGCCGTGGTTTCCGCGCAACTGCGGATCGGCGCCGACCGCGCCGCCGCGGCCGGTGCGCTGACCTCCGGCAGCTATCTGCCCCAGCCACTGCCCGCGGTGCGCACCGCGCTCACCTACCCCACGCCGCCCTATCAGCTGCGGCATCCTGAATGGTCACCGCAACTGGTGGGGTTCCAGCCTTACCCCTACCCGAGTTTCACCCGCAAGCTCGTCGAGGCCATGCACGACACGGTCGTCGACGGCGACCGCGGATTTCTGGACGACCTGGATCCGGCCACGGCGCACGCCGGGCTGGTGGATGACACCTTCGTGCTGAATTCGATTGCCGCGCATGGTGGAACACCGGCCTTGGGACTGCCCGCCGACCTCGTGAGAACGGAACAGGTGCAACTGCTGTGACTTCGACCTTCGTGCCCTCGGGTCCGGCCGCGCGCGCCGCGACCCGCTCGGCCGTGGCAAGGATCTGGCCCGCCGTGGCGGCCGTCATCGTCACGGTCTTCCTCTGGTGGCTGGCGACAACCGTGCTGGCGCAAGAGCATTCGCTGCTGCGCCAGACCGCGCCGCAACGCGTGCTGCCGGCGATCGCCGAGCTCTATCACCGCGGCGTGCTGGTGTCCGATGCGGCGATCAGCCTGTGGCGCTTGCTCATCGGGCTCGCGGTCGCGACCGTGATCGGCGTGCCGATGGGCCTGCTGATCGGCCTGAACACCCGCATCGAAGCCGCGGCGACGCCCGTGGTGCAGTTCCTGCGCATGATCTCGCCGTTGTCGTGGACTCCGATCGCGGTGGCGCTGTTCGGGATCGGCAACCAGCCGGTCTATTTCCTGGTCGCCGCGGCGGCGGTCTGGCCCGTCCTGTTGAACACCGTGTCCGGGGTGCACGCCATCGACCGCGGCTTCCTGGACGTGGCGCGCTCCTTTCACGCGACCCGGCTCGAGCAACTGCGGGTCGTGATCATCCCGGCCGTCCGCGACCACGTCCGGACCGGTCTGCGCCTGGGCCTGGGCACCGCCTGGATCGTGCTGGTGCCCGCGGAGATGCTCGGAGTGCGGTCGGGGCTGGGCTATCAGATCCTCAATGCCCGAGATCAGCTGGCCTACAACCAGGTGGTGGCCATCATCCTCGTCATCGGTGTGCTCGGCTCGGCGGTCGACCTGCTGGCGAGCCGGCTGACCGGGCGGACACACCACCATCGCGTAGTCCCATGAGAGTGAGCAGTCGCATGAGAAGTGAAGGGTGAGTTCATGTCCGAAGTACGCGCGGCCTCCGATCGCCGTTGGTGGGCGCTGCTGGTCTTGTCGATCGCGCAATTGCTGGTCGTGCTGGACGCGACGATCGTGACGATCTCGCTGCCCTACGCCCAAGCCGACCTCGGCATCCGCGAAGCCGACAAGCAATGGGTGTTCACCGCCTACACACTGATGTTCGGCGGCCTGCTGCTGCTGGGCGGGCGCCTGGCCGACTATGTCGGGCGGCGGCGGATCTTCCTCATCGGCCTGGCCGGATTCGCGGTGGCCTCGGCGCTGGCCGGGGCAGCGGTGAGCCCCGGCATGCTGTTCGCGGGCCGGGCTCTCCAGGGTCTGTTCGCGGCCTTGCTCGCGCCCGCGGCATTGTCGCTGGTGTCGGTGACCTTCACCGCGGCGCAGGAGCGGGCGCGCGCTTTCGCCGTCTTCGGTGGCGTGTCCGGCGCGGGGTTCGCGGTCGGGCTCATCGGCGGCGGCGCGCTGACGCAGTACGCGTCCTGGCGGTGGTGTCTGCTGGTGAACATACCGATCGCCCTCGCCACCGCGGCGGCGGCCGTGCTGGTCGTGGTCCGGGATGTGCCCGCGCGGCGGGTGGGCGGCTACGACCTGCCCGGCGTGGTGCTGGTGACCGCGGGCCTGGCGAGTGTCGTCTACGGCTTCAACCGCGCGGCGCAGGTCGGTTGGGGTGCGGCGAGCACCGTCGGGCTGCTGGTGGCCGGGGTCGCGCTGCTGCTGGCCTTCGTCACCGTCGAGGCTCGGGTCGCCAATCCGCTGCTGCCGCTGCGCATTCCGGGCGAGTCCAATCGGGCGGGGGCATTCCTGGTCGCCCTGCTGGTTCCGGTCGCGATGTACGCGGTCTTCCTGTTCCTCAGCTACTACTTCCAGCAGACCCTTGGCTACTCACCCTTGAAGGCCGGAGTCGCCTTCCTGCCCTTCCCCTTCGGCATCGTGATCTCCGCGGGCATCGCCAGCAAGCTGCTGCCCCAGGTGGGCCCGCGCGTGCTGATGCTGGCCGGAGCCCAGCTGGGCGCGGCCGGTCTGATCTACCTGGCCCAACTGCACGTCGGCTATTCCTATTGGGCGGCGGTGTTTCCGGCCGAGATCGTGATCGCGCTCGGCATGGCCCAGATCTTCGTGGCCATGCAGGCCACCGCCCTCTACGCCATCGACGACAGCGACGCCGGCGTGGCCAGCGGCCTGCTGAACGCGGTCCAGCAGATCGGCGCCTCGATCGGCACCGCCCTGCTCACCACCATCGCGGTCCAGGTCTCGACCCGCTACGCCCAGCATCACCCGCCCACGCCGGACCTTCCCGCGCACGCCGCGGTCCACAGCTACGACGTCGGATTCTATTGGGGCGCGGGATTCTTCGCGGTCGCCGCGATCGTCGTCGCGCTCACCGTCCGCGTGCGGCGACTGGACCCGGTCATCGATCCGGCCAGGGCCGCGACCCTACCGGCGTAGGTGGCGGGACAGGTCGCCCGCCAAGGTGATGTCGACCTGTCGTGCGGCGAATCGCCAACGGCCGTCGGGGCATTCGAAGGTGTCGTGGTAGCGGCCCGCGGCGATGGGCTGCAGCGGGAGGTCCGGAAGCGCCTGGAACACGGTGAAGTAGGAGCGCGCCGTCGCGGCGCGCTCCTCGCCGTCGAATTCGATGGCGGTGTTGGTGGTGACATGGTGGGTGCGCGGAGTTCCGTCCTCGTACCGGATCACCATGTGCCCCAGCAGCTTCTCGATGGCCGCGCTGCCCTCGACCGATCCGCCGGAACTGCCGAACGTGCCGTGCGCGAACAGTGCGCCGACACCGGCGAAGTCCCCGGAGTCGACCAGCTCCGCGTACTTCGCGATCAGGTTCGTGATGGCGAGGGAATCGGCGGCTGAGCTCATGGCAGGTGAGCATAGGGGAGTGCTCAGGTGGGCGGGCGCAGGGCGGCGAATTCGGCGGTGACGCGGATGCCGGAATCGGTGAAGCGGTAGAGGG
>NZ_BAAFGR010000094.1:0-31103 GCF_041154655.1 Nocardia sp. JMUB6875 | reverse complement strand
ATTGCGCTCGGCGGCGGACTGATCCGGCTCCTGGGCGCGGCGGCGGCGACCCTCGCCGGGCTGGCGGTTCGCACCTACCCGCGGCGGCCCGGCGGCGACCCGGCCGGTGGCGCGGCGGGACGGGCGGGCGGTCTCGGCATCGGGCGCGTCGCTGTCGGCGGCGGTGGCGGTCCGGCCGGCACTGAAGCGTCGTCTGGCAGGGTCCTTGGAATCGGCGGAGCGGGTGCGCTGGGCGCGGGCGCCGCCCGGGCGGGTGGCGCGGGTGCGGGGGCGGAGGGGCTTGTCACCGCTCGCGCCGGCCTTGGCCTCGCGGCGGTGCAGGGCGATGCGGACCCCGCCGATGATCAGGACCAGCACGGTGGCCAGGGCCATGGTGGGGAAGCGATTCACCAGGGGGATGGCCAGATTCAGCAGGATGTCCTTCAGCTTGAAACTGCCGGCGGACCCCAATAGGAGCTGGTAGCACAGCGGCACCGCGAGGAACATCAGCAGCGGCGGCAGCACCAGTGCGGTGAACAGGCCCCGGTAGCGGACCGCGAGCACGGCCAGCACACAGCCGATCACATAGCAGCTCGCGAAGGTACCGGTGAGGTCGTCGCCACCGCGCGCGTCGATCAGGAACCCGATGAAGGTGCACGTCACAGCGATCAGGACGGCGGCTCCGGCCGGGACGCCGGGTACCGACGGCAGGATCGAACGGTGCGACGGGGGCACCTCGGTTCGCTCGCGTTGGGTAACTGCCACGTCAAGCACACTAAGGCATGTCGGTGTTTCGCGAGGCAGGCGACATCACGCGGGTATCTGGAATCGCACGAACCAGGCGATAGCTATGGCGCGGCTGCGCCGAGACCAAGCGGTTGCTCAGGCCTCACCCCCATCCGAGAAGCCGACTGCCCGCGGCCATGATTCGACCGGATGAATATCGGGCACGGGTGCGTCCGCTACATCCAGATCGTGGAGCTTTCGGGCGGTCACCATCACCCGCGATTCGACCGAGGCGACGGTGTGATTGAAGGCGTCGACCGCCTTGCCGAGCTGTGTGCCCAACCGGTCCAGGTGACGGCCGGTGGTGCCGAGGCGGGTGTAGAGCTCGCGGCCCAGCTGCTGGACCACCGCCATGTCCTCCGAGATCGCCTCCTGTCGCCAGCCCAGCGCGACCGTGCGCAGCAGCGCCATGAGGGTGGTCGGCGTCGCCAAGACCACATTGCGACCGAAGGCGTACTCGAGCAATCCGGAGTCGGTGGTCAGGGCCGCGTCCAGGAACGGGTCGCCGGGGACGAACAGCACCACGAATTCGGGGGAGGGCTCGAAGGCCGCCCAGTACTCCTTGGCCGAGAGCTGATCCACATGATTGCGCAGATGCCGGGCGTGTCGGGCCAGGTGGCCGTCGCGCTCGCGCTGGTCCTCGGTGGCGGCGGCATCCAGATAGGCGGTGCAGGGCACCTTGGCGTCCACCACGATCTGGCGGCCGCCGGACAGCCGCACCACCAGGTCCGGGCGCACCACGGTGTCGCCGCGGCGGGTCACCTGGGTGTCGAAATCGCAGTGCTTGGCCATGCCGGCCAGCTCCACCACCCGCTCCAGCTGGATCTCGCCCCAGCGCCCGCGTACCTGGGGCGCGCGCAGGGCGGCCACCAATTGCCCGGTCTGCGTGGACAACTGGTGCGAGGTGCGCTGCATGCCCGCGACCTGTTCGCGCAGGCCGGAATACGCGTTGATGCGGTTGTGCTCGACCTGCTCGATATGGCGGTTCAGATTCCCCACCGCCTCGCGCAGCGGTTCCACCAGCGAGCCGATGGCATGCGACTGCCGCCGCGCCGCGTCCTCGCTGGCGGCCCCGAGTGATTGCCGCAACAGCCGCTCGTTGTCCCGCATGGCCGCCAGCCGCGCCTCGGCCACCGCCGCCCGCTGTCCCGCCCGCGCGGCATGCCCGAGCCAGCCCAGGGCCAGCCCCGCTACGAACACCAACAGCAGCGCGAACAGCATCGGTGCGGTCATGGCACGAGATAGTGCCCCATGCCACCGACAAAGTCGTGAATCTGGCACCGGTGCGGCGTCTTTGGGGTGCGAAGTTCGCTTGACGCGCCGAAGGCGGATGAATTTGTCGTGGCAATCGCCTAGCGTTTCTCGGCATGCGCATCCTGCACACCTCCGACTGGCATATCGGTCGCACCTTTCACGGTGTCGACCTGTTGGCCGATCAGGAGGCGTCGCTGCGGGCCATCGCGGAATTGGTGGCGGCCGAGGGCGTCGACGTGGTCGTGCTGCCGGGGGACGTGTACGACCGTTCCATTCCGAGTGCGGATGCGATCGTGGTGTGCAATCGGGGATTCGAGGCAATTCGGGCGGCGGGGGCGGCCATTGTCGCGACCTCCGGCAATCACGACTCGCCCACTCGGCTCGGTGCGCTCGGTAGTTTCGCGGCGGCGGGCGGATTGCATTTGCGCTGCCGCATCGCGGATGTGGCGCGGCCGGTGCTGCTGTCCGATGAGTTCGGGGAGATCGCCTTTTACGGCATTCCGTACCTGGAGCCGGAGATCACGCGGGTGGAATTGGGCGTGCCGCAGGCGCGTTCGCACGCCGAGATTCTGGACGCGGCCATGGGCCGGGTGCGCGCGGATCTGGCGGAGCGGGCGGGGACGCGGTCGGTGGTGCTCGCGCACGCGTTCGTGGTGGGCGGTGAGGCCACCGGGTCGGAGCGGTCCATCTCGGTCGGCGGGGTGGAGACCGTGCCGCAGTCGGCCTTCGACGGCATCGACTATGTGGCGCTCGGCCACCTGCACTCACCGCAGACCCTGTCGGAATCGGTCCGGTATTCCGGTTCGCCGCTGCCGTATTCGTTCGGCGAACGTTCCCACCGAAAAGCGGTCTGGATCGTCGATCTCGATGCCTCCGGTCTTGCCGAGGTGCGGCGGCACGAGCTCCCGGTCGTCCGCGGCCTGTCCCAGCTCGTCGGCCCGCTGGAATCACTGCTGGAATCCCCGGAGCACGTCGAGGCCGAAACCCATTACGTCTCGGCCACCCTCACCGACGAGGCGCGCCCGGTGGACGCGCTGCGCCGCCTGCGCGAGCGCTTCCCGCACGCCGTCCACGTGGAATGGCAGCGCCCGGACGGCAATCCGGAACTGCGCTACCGCGAGCGCGTCCACGGCCGCCGCGATACCGAGATCGCCCAGAGCTTCCTCACCGACGTCCGCGGCACTCCGACGCCCGGCGAGATGACCTGGCTCGAACGCGCCCTCTCCGCCGCTACCCGCGAAAAGGACGGCCCGCTACGGATTTCCGCGGAGGAGCTACGCCCCGTCGAGCCGGAAGCAGCGGCGCCGAAGGTGGATGCGGTCAGTGCCGCCGGGTTCGACGGCTCGGCGCGGGGCGCGGACGCGGCGGAGGCCGATGCGGCGTTCGGATTGTTCGATATGGCCGAATTCGGGCTGGAGTCAGGCGGATCGGATGGGGCTGTCGGCGGGATGACCGCGTGAGGGCCGGGGAAGGGAGCGCCGCGTGCGGCTGCATCGGTTGGAGCTGACGGCATTCGGGCCGTTCGCCGAGACGGCCGTGGTGGATTTCGACGAGCTCGGGGCCGATGGGCTGTTCCTGCTGCACGGGCAGACCGGGGCCGGGAAGACCACGGTGCTCGACGCCATCGCCTTCGCGCTGTACGGGAAAGTGCCGGGCGCGCGCGAGGAGGGCAAGCGGCTGCACTCCGATCACGCCGACGAGCAGACCGCGCCGCGGGTGTCGCTGGAGGCCACGATCGGCGGGCGGCGGCTGCGGTTGATCCGGTCGCCGGAATTCCAGCGGCCCAGCAAGCGGGCCAAATCCGGCTGGGTGAAGGAGAACGCGGCCGCCACCCTGGAGTGGCTCGACGGGCGCGGGCAGAACCTGTCCCGCATTCCCGATATCGGCGACGAGGTGCTGCGCCTGCTCGGCATGAGCGCCGACCAGTTCTTCCAGGTGGTGCTGCTCCCGCAGGGCGACTTCGCGCGATTCCTGCGCGCCGACAACGAGGATCGCGAGAAGCTGCTCGAAAAGCTCTTCGACACCGAACGATTCGGCACCGCCGAGCAATGGCTCACCGACAAGCGCCGCGCCGCCACCGCCGACCTCGACACCCGCAAACACGCCGTCGACCGCCTCATCGCCCAGGTCGGCACCGCCGCGGGCCTGCCCCCCACCGAGACCGCCAGCCCCCTCGAATCCGTCGGCTGGTCGCAGTCCCTGCTGACCGCCGCCCGCACCCACGTCACCGACACCGGCGCCGAACTCGCCCGCCGCCAAAAGGATTCGGCCCAGGCCCGTGCCGCCGCGGAATCCGAGCGCCGCCGCCACGACCTGCACCGCCGCCGCGCCGCGGCCCGCACCCAGCTCGCCGACTTCGCCGCCACCGCCGACCACCGCGCCACCCGCCAGTCCGAACTCGACCGCGCCCGCCGCGCCGAACCGGTCGCCACCACCCTCGCCGAGGCCCGCGCCGCCGCCGTCACCCTCCGCCGCCGCACCGACGACGCCACCCGCGCCGCCGAACAACTCGCCGACCGCCTCCTCGAACCCGCCAGCGCCGAACTCCCGGGAACCGCCTGGGCCGCAGCCGATCTGGCCGCGGCCGAGCTCGCTGGCAGCGAGCTCGCGGCCGATCTCGGTGATGTCGAAGCCCTCGATACCGTGTCCGACGGTTCACCGGGTCTGGAATCGGCTGTACAGCGGTGGAGTGCGCAGATGGGGGCCCTGGACGAGGTGCGGGCCGATGCGGAGTCGGCGAACCGGTTGACCCGTGAACTGGCTGGATTGCGGACCGAGCAAGGTGATTTGGAGGCGCGGGCGGCGAAGCTGGCCAAGCGGTTGGGGGAGTTGCCGGAAGCCGTTGCCGGGGTGGAGGTTCGGTTGCGCGGGGCCGCGGATGCGGCGGCGGCGCTGCCCGGGCTCGAGGCCGAATGCCTGAGGCTGCGGACTTCGGCCGAGGCGGCCGTGGAGTTGGAGCGGCGGCGCGGGGAAATCGCGCGGGCGGGAGCTGCTTTCGAGGCGGTGCGGAAAGCGCACGCGGAGGCGTGGGAGCGGACTCAGGCGTTGCGGGTGCAGCGGATGGCCGGGATGGCGGCGGAGTTGGCGGGTGCGCTGGTGGCGGGGGAGCCGTGTGCGGTGTGCGGGTCCGACACGCATCCGAATCCGGCGCGGCCGACCGATCACGCGGTGTCCAAGGATGATGAGGACGCCGCTTTGGCGGCGGAGCGCAAGGCCGAGGCCGCGCGGGAGCGGGCCGGTCAGTCGGTGGCCGAGTTGGAGCGGGCCATCGAGGTGCTGGTCGAGCGCGGTGGAGACGTGGACAAGGCGGAACTGGCTGCGGCGTTGGATGATTCGACGCGGAAACTCACCGAGGCCAAGCGGGTCGCGGGGTTGGTCGACGGGCTGACCGCCGAGCTGAACAAGCTGCGCGCGGAGCAGGCGCGGCTACAGGACGAGGTGCGTGAGTGCGAAAGCCGTTCCAGTGCAACGCTGGAACGGATCGTCTCGACCGATCGGCGGCTGGCCGAACTGACCGAGCGGCTGTTGGCGGCAGCCGGTGCCGACGGTACCGTCGATCGGCGGCGGGCGCGGCTGGCGGCTCTGGTCGAAGAGGCCACCGCCGTGCGGGCGGCCAGGGTTGAGGTTGTCACCGCGCGTGAGCAGGTCGCGGCCGCGGCCGTACGTGTCGAAAAGCTGTCGTACGAAGCGGGTCTGGTGGATTCCGCACCGCCGGTGATGGGGGAGTCCGGGCCCGATTACGCCGTGCTCGGCGAGTACGCCCGCGCCGTCGACGCCGCCTCGCGCACCGCGGCACAGCAATCGGCCATCGAGGACGAACTCGTGGCCGCCGACCGGGCCCGCGCCCATGCCGAAGCGGTGCTGGCCGAGCCCGAGATCAAGGCTGCGGCCGACTCCGAACCGGGCGATCTGGAAGCGCTGGAAAGCGCTGTGGCGCAGGCCGAATCGGATCTGAACCGCGCCGTCGCCGCCAATGCCGAGGCAACCCGCCGCGTGGACGATCTGGAGAGCCTGTGCTCGCAGCTGTGGTCGGCTGTCGACCACATCGCCCCGCTGCAGCGCGCCCACGACGAGTTGGCCCGCCTTGCCGAGGTGGTGGCGGGCCGCGGCGAGAACAACCGCCGCATGTCCCTGCGCTCCTACGTCCTCGCCGCCCGCCTGGAAGAAGTCGCCCTCGCGGGTTCCGTGCGCCTGCGCCGCATGTCCGGCGGCCGTTACGAATTCGTCCACACCGACGCCGCGGGCCCGCGCGGTCGCCGCGGCGGCCTGGGTCTCGACATCCGCGACGACTACACCGGCGCCATCCGCCCCGCCAAAACCCTCTCCGGCGGCGAGACTTTCATGGCGTCGCTGGCCTTGGCCTTGGGCCTGGCCGACGTGGTCTCCGCCGAATCCGGCGGCCTGGTCATGGACACCCTCTTCATCGACGAGGGCTTCGGCAGCCTGGACGCCGACACCCTCGACGCCGTCATGGGCGTCCTCGACGACCTCCGCTCCAACGGCCGCGTCGTCGGCGTCGTCAGCCACGTGGACGAAATGCGCCAGCGCATCCCCAGCCGCCTCCACGTGATCCGCGGCCGCACCGGCTCCCGCCTGGAAACCTCGGTCAGCGCCTAGCGCCCTGTCGACTGTCAGCGCGTAGCGCGCTGGCCGACGATGCGGCGGGCTAGTTGATGCGGGAGTAGCGGATTTGGGCTCGGGCCTTGGCCTTGGCGGCTTCGACCTCGCGGTCCTTGGGCGGGGCGTTGGTGGTGAGACCGGCCAGGAGACGGGTGGTCGCGGCGGCTACCTCCTCGACCGCGAGGTCGAAGACTTCCTGGTTGGCCTGGGAGGGTTTGGTGGTTCCGCTGATCTTGCGGACGTATTGCAGGGCGGCCGCGTGCACCTCGTCCGGGGTGGCCGGCGGCTCGAAATTGTGCAGGGTGTGGATGTTGCGGCACATGGTTGCGAGGGTACGCCGGGGGTCTGACGCGGCCGGTCGGACAAGAGGTCAGAGGGCCTCGTGGTCGAGGAGCCAGCGTTTGATGGGGAGGCCGTAGCGGAAGCCGCCGAGGGTGCCGTCGGTGCGGAGGACCCGGTGGCAGGGGACGAAGAGCGCGGCGGCATTGCGGGCGCAGGCGTTGGCGGCGGCGCGGGTGGCGGCGGGGCGGCCGGAGACGGTCGCGAACTCGGTGTAGGTGATGGGGGTACCAGCCGGGACCTTGCGGAGGATTTCCCAGGCGTGGGTGAGGAACGGGCCGGAGGACTGCCGGACGGTGATGACGTCGATGGCGGTGAGATCGCCCTCGTGATAGGCGGCGATCGCCTGGGAGACCGCGCCGAGGGAGTCGCGCTCGCGCAGGGAGGCAGGGCGGAGGGTGGGGTGGATCAGGACGCGCAGGGCCTCCGAGTCGGCGCTCCAGCCGGAGGCCAGGACCGCGCCGTCGGCGTCCACGATGGCGGTGAACGGCCCCGCAGGGGTGGTCGTGGTGGTGAAATCCGCTGTGGTGGCGGTGTTTTCGAGGCTCACTGCGGTGTCCTCCGGGTCGGGGATGTCTTCGGGCCGTCGGCCGGGTGGGCGAGGGCGTATTTCCACAGGTGCATGGTGAGGTACGAGCGCCACGGCGAGAAGCGGGCGGTGTCGGCGAGGTCGATGCCGAGCAGGCCCGCGCCCCGGCGGACGATCAGGTCGGAGTGCAGCAGCACGTCCGGATCGGCGAGCAGGCGCATGGTGACGTAGTCGGCGGTCCAGGGGCCGACGCCGTCCAGGGCCAGCAGGTCGCGGCGCAGGTCGGCGGCGGTGCGGCCGGAGTGCAGCACCAGATCGCCGGTGGAGATGGCCTTGGCCGCGCCGACAATGGCGTCCACCCGCCGCCCCGGCCCGGTCAGCACCTCCGAGCCGTGTTCGGCGATGGCCTCGGCGGTCGGGAACAGGTGCGGGATAGGCCCGGCGATGGCCTCGCCCAGCCCCTGCACCAGGCGCGCGGTGTGCGTATTGGCCGCCGCCACCGAGATCTGCTGTCCGATCATGGTGCGCAGCAACAACTCCGGGCCGTCCAGGCAGCCCGGCACCCGGATGCCCGGGGGCAGCGTGATGCCGCCGCCGTCGCCCGAAACGTGCGGGTGCACCGGGCTGCCCGCCATGCTCGCGGTCAGGGCCTCGTCGATGCCGACGGGGTCGGCGTCCAGATCCAGGAAGTGCCGGATGCGCGCCACGGTGGGCGCGAGATCGCGCATGTCCTGCAGCGACAGCGAGGCGCGGACGTGACCGGGCTGAATCGACAGCCGAATGGTGGTGTGCCCGTGCGGAGTTCGCAGGCTGCGGGTGTAGACCCCGTGCTCCCACAGCTCCAGCCCGGGCACGGTGTGCGCGGCCAGGAACCACTCCAGCCAGGACTGGTCCAGCGGCTCCCGGTAGGGCAGTCGCAGGGTGAGCAGCCCGTTGGTGGCGGGCAGCGTATCGCCGTTGCGGCGGCGCGATTCCTCGCGCAGCGTCGTCGGGCTGACCGCGAACACCTCGCGCACCGTGTCGTTGAACTGCCGGATGCTGGCGAATCCCGCCGCGAACGCGATATCCGACATGGACAGCCGCGTGGTCTGGATCAGCAGTCGCGCGGTGTGCGCGCGGTGCGCCCGCGCCAAAGCCAGTGGGCCCGCGCCGAGTTCACTGGTCAGCACGCGAGTCAATTGACGCTGGGAGTATCCGAGCGCATCGGCCAGCGCGGGTACACCGCCGCGTTCGATGACCCCGTCGCCGATCAATCGCATGGCGCGGGAGGCCAGATCGGCATTGGTGTTCCACTGCGGCGACCCCGGCGCGGCATCGGGCAGGCAGCGCCGGCAGGCGCGAAAACCGTGCTGCTGCGCGGCCGCCGCCGTGGGCAGGAAGGTGACATTGGTCCGTTTCGGCGTGATCGCCGGACAGGAAGGGCGGCAATAAATTCCGGTAGTGCGCACCGCGGTCACGAAATGCCCGTCGAACCGAGCATCCCGGGTTGCCACGGCGCGGTAGCAACGCTCGAAATCCAATTCGTTCGCACTCACGGAATCCACCATGTCAGTCCCGCGCACCCGCCGCTAGCGGAAAATAGCCATGAGCGTCGGCGGAAATCCGCCAGGGCGATCTAGCAGCAGCGATTGCCCGGATTCTTGGTGGCCGCGTCGTGCCGGTCGCGCCAGTAATCCCGCTCGCTGCGGATCTCACAGCCCGGATGGTGCAACCGCTGATGCTGGACGTAGCGCTCGTAGTCGTTGCCGCCCAGGATCGAGTTGAACCACCAGACAATGGCTTTCAGCGCCCGGACCAGGGCGAGCCCCGCCGCCCGCAGCAGACCTGCGGACGGCGGGGCATCGGGGGTACTCATGGCCACGTCAGTGACTCAGGACCGAGGCCGCGCCGGGTGCGCGCACCTTGCCCTCGGCGACCAGGGTGTCCCATTCCTGCTGGACCTCCTTCTCCGCCTTGGTGGCGACGAAGCCCTTCGGGCCGAAGATCTTCGACGGCTCCTCCAGCGATTCGGTGACCTCGCCGCCGCCGTTGCGGATGGCGCGCAGGCACACCCACGCGCCGACCAGCGCCACGATCAACACCATCACGGCGAACACGATCGACAGGGTGCCCTGGATGAAGGTGTTCCGGATGATCTTGTCCATATTGCTGATCTGCAGATTCAGCGCCGCGACATCCTTGACGCCCTTCGGCAGCTGACCCGCATCGCGCGCGGCGATGAAGGCGTTCTGCTTGTCGATGGTGTTGTAGTGCAGCGTCCAGTAGCCGATCTTCGGGTCGCCCGAGAAGATCTTCTGGAACGAGGCCGTCATGGTCACGGTCAGGTCCCAGAGCAGCGGAATCCCCGGAATCCAGGCCCATTTCACCAGGCCCTTCTTCACCACGATGGCCAGCACCACGGTCAGCGCGATGGCGGCCAGCAGCTGGTTGGAGATGCCGAACAGCGGGTACAGGGTGTTGATGCCGCCCAGCGGATCGGTGACGCCCATGAGCAGCACCGAACCCCACGCCGCCACCACGATGCCGGAGCAGATGAACACGCCCGGCCACCACGACGGATCACGGAACTTCTTGGCCGCGCCGCCCAGGTTGCCCAGCGAATCCGAGAGCATGAACCGCGCGACACGGGTGCCCGCGTCGATCGTGGTGAGGATGAACAGCGCCTCGAACATGATCGCGAAGTGGTACCAGAACGCCTTGAGCGAGGCGCCGCCGATGAACTTGTGCATGACCTCGGTCATGCCGATGGCCAGCGTCGGCGCGCCACCGGTGCGGGAGTACACGCGGGACTCGCCCGTGCCCGCCGCGACGTCGTTCAGGTACTGCCCGTCGATCGGATTGCCGCTCAGCCCCAGCTTGTTCACGCTGTCGGCCGCGGCCTGCGCCGAGGTCATGCCCGGGGTGTTGATGGCGAAGTACAGGTGCTGGTCCAGGATCGAGGCCGCGATGATGGCCATGACCGCCACGAAGGACTCCATGAGCATGCCGCCGTAGCCGATCATGCGCGCCTGCGACTGCTTCTCCAGCAGCTTCGGCGTCGTGCCCGAGGACACCAGCGAATGGAAGCCCGACAGCGCGCCACACGCGATGGTGATGAACAGGAACGGGAACAGGCTGCCCGCGAAGGACGGGCCATTGCTGTTGCTCGCGAACTGGGAGACCGCGGGGGCCTTCAGCACCGGCATGGTGACCACCACGCCGAGGGCCAGCAGGGCGATGGTGCCGATCTTCATGAAGGTCGACAGGTAGTCGCGCGGGGCGAGCAGCATCCACACCGGCAGCACCGAGGCGACGAAGCCGTAGATGATCAGCATCCACGAGATGGTGGTGCCCGACAGGGTGAACCAGTCACGGCCCCAGCCGGATCCGGCGACCCAGTTGCCGGAGATGATGGCCAGCAGCAGCAGCGCGAAGCCGATGATCGAGACCTCGCCGACCTTGCCCGGCCGGATGAAGCGCAGGTACATGCCCATGAACAGGGCGATCGGGATGGTCATGGCGATGGAGAACACGCCCCACGGGCTGCCGCCCTCGAGCGCACCGGTCGCCGGGTTCTTGGTCGCCGCAAGGGCATTCACCACGACGATGCCGAGCACCGCGAGCAGGATCATCATGATCACCAGCACCGCGATGATGGCCGCGATGCCGCCGACCACGCCGAGTTCGTCGCGCGCCATCTGACCCAGCGAGCGGCCGCGCCGCTTCACCGAGGCCCACAGCACCAGGTAGTCCTGGACCGCGCCCGCCAGCACCACGCCGACGATGATCCAGATGGTGCCGGGCAGGTAGCCCATCTGCGCGGCCAGCACCGGACCGACCAACGGGCCCGCGCCCGCGATGGCCGCGAAGTGGTGGCCGAACAGGACCCGGCGGTCCATCGGCATGTAGTCCTTGCCGTTCTCCATGGCCTCGGCCGGAGTGGCGACGTCATCGCGCGGCTTGGTGATCTTGTATTCGATGAGCCGGGCGTAGAACTGATACGCGAGCACATAGGTGCAGATGGCGGCCACCACGATCCACACCGCGTTGACGTTCTCGCCGCGCGCGAAGCCGAGGATCGCCCAGGCGATCGCGCCGATCACGGCGATGGCGAGGAAGATGCCCTTCTTGCGGGGCGTCATGGGCGTCCGGTCCACCACACCTACCGGAGGTAGGTCGGGGTCCGTCCGGAGGTATTCGATGGTCGCCATGCGACAACTCTCCCGTGCGGTACTGCGGTTCTAACAGAATTGGTCTCAACGTAGCCCAACCGGTACGCATGTGAACCGGCTTTGACCAGCCGTTCAACTTCGTATCCGGCCGCCGGGTACGGGTGGCCCGGGGGACGCTGAGCCGGGCGTGGCGGGGGTGGTGCGGTCCGGCTGATGCCCACGGGTGCGCGTGTTTTCGGCGCGTCGCGGGTTGCTCCCCGTATGCTGCCATGCCGGTACGAGATCTAGGTCACTGCGGTCCTTTAGTTCGTTTAGTTCACGGAGATATATCTTTGGCGAGCGATTCGGGGGCTTTGGCCGGCGCTTCGGGGGCCCGGCCCGGCGTCATGGATCGGCGTACCCTGCTGCGCACCGCCGCCCTGGCCGGTGCGATGGCCGCCGGGGGCTGCGCGGGCGGGGACGACGACGCGGTCACCTTCTTCTTCCAGGCGCGGCCCGAGGAGGCGCGAGCGCGGCTGCGCATCATCGACGAATTCCAGCGGCGGCGACCGGATATCCGCATCCGGACCATCATGTCGGGGCCGGATCCATTGCAGCAGATGCTGACCTACTGCGCGGGCGGGAAGTGCCCGGACGTGCTGATGGCGTGGGAGCTGCTCTACGCCGGACTGGCGGATCGCGGGGTGCTGGTCGATCTGCGCGAGTTCCTGGACCGGGAACCGGATTACGCCGCCCGGCTGCGCGCGGACGGGTACGCGACGCTGCGCGACACGTTCGTCTGGGACGGCGGGCAGTACGCGTTGCCGGAGCAGTGGTCGGGGGTGTTCCTCTACTACAACCGGAAGCTGTTCGCCGACGCGGGGATTCGGCCGCCGACGCGGTGGTCGGAAGCCTGGTCCTTCGATGAATTCCTCGCTGCCGCACAGGCATTGACCCACGGCGACGGCCGCACCCGACAGTGGGGTTTCGTGGATGCCTGGGTGCCGTACTTCTCCGCCGCCTGCTTCGGGATGAACAATGGCACCGAATGGTTCAGTCCGCCGGTGCGGCCCACGCGCACCAATCTCGGCGATCCGCGGTTCGCGGCCGGGCTCCAGTTCTACGCCGACCTCGCGGTGAAGCATCGGGTCTCGCCCAGTGTCGGTGACCGGCAATCGGTTTCGGCGCAGGACCTGTTCCGGAGCGGCCGCGCGGCCATGCTCATGGGCGGGCACTGGCTGTACTCGGAATTCACCGGACGCGACGACCTCGACTTCGATGTGACGGTGCTGCCGGTCGGGCCGCACAGGGGTCCGGGGGCGATCACCGATATCGGGAGTACCGGGCTGGCGATTGCCGCCGCCAGTCCGCGGCGCGAAAAGGCCTGGGAGTTTGTGAAATTCGCGACCGGGCCGGAGGGGCAGGCCATTATCGCGGAGTCCGGGCTGTTCGTGCCGGTGCTGCGCTCGGCCATGGAATCGCCGGGCTTCGCGGCGGCGCATCCGACATTGCGCAATCTCGAGGTGTTCACCGAGGGGCCGGACAATTCCCGGCCGCTGGCGGTGACGCCGCTGTGGGGCAAGGTGGAAGCGCTGCTCGAGCGGGGCTGCAATCGGGTGCTGCGCGGCGCGGCCGCGGCGGAATCGCTGGGCGGGCAGACCACCGCCGATATCGATCAGCTGTTGCGGGCGGCGGTATGACGCTCGAGCGGCGGCGGGCGCGGGCCGGACGGCTGTTCGTGGCGCCGAATCTGGCCGCTATTGTGGTGTTTCTGCTGTTCCCGCTGGGGTTTTCGCTGTACCTGAGTTTTCATTCGTGGGATCTGTTCAGCCCGCCGCGTTTCGTGGGGGTGGCGAACTATCGGCGCTTGTTCTCCGATGACCCGCTGTTCTACATAGCCCTGCGCAATACGGCGGTGTTCACGGTGCTGACCCTCGTGCCGACCGTCGCGATCAGCCTCGGGGTCGCCGCGCTGCTGAATCGGAAACTGCGCGGTGTCGGCATCTTCCGGACCCTGGCGTTCCTGCCACTGGTGGCGTCCACGGTCGCCATGGCGGTGGTGTTCCGCTTCATCTTCGCCAGCGACGACGAGCTGGCCAACATGCTGCTGGGTTGGGTCGGGCTCGGCCCCGTCCCGTGGCTGACCGATCCGCAATGGGCCATGGTGTCGCTGAGCCTGGTGACGGTGTGGAAATCCGTGCCGTTCGCGACCGTGATCCTGCTGGCCGCCATGCAGGGCGTGCCCGAAAACCTTTACGAGGCAGCCAAAATCGATGGCGCGGGCGGATTCCGCCGGTTCCTGTCGATCACCGTGCCGCTGATCCGCGGGGCGCTGTCGTTCGTCCTGGTCATCACGGTCATCAATTCGGTGCAGGCCTTCGACCAGGCCTATGCGCTGACCGGCAGCAACGGCGGACCCGAGACCGGCACCTACGTGCTGGGAATCATGTTGTTCCAGAACGCCTTCCGCTTCTACGAGGTCGGCTATGCCTCGGCGCTGGCGTGGGTGATCTTCGCGATCCTGCTGGTGTTCACGGTGATCCAGCAGTGGCTATCGCGGCGGGCGGAGGCCGAACTGTGAAGCGGCGCTTGCTCATCGGTCTGCTGACCTACCTGGCCTTGATCGCGGTCGCGTGGTCGGCGCTCACCCCGATCCTGTGGTCGGTCTCTGCCTCGTTGAAGTCCGAGGGTGAGATGACCGACGTGGCCCCGCTGCCCGCCCATCCCCAATGGTCCAACTACCGCGAGGCTTTCGACGTCATCCCGCTCGGCCGCATGCTCCTCAACACCGTCCTCTACGCCGCCTGCGTCACGGCCGGTCAGGTCTTCTTCTGCTCCCTGGCCGGCTACGCCTTCGCCCGCCTGCGCTTCCCCGGCCGCGAGTTCCTCTTCGTCGGCTACCTGGCCACCCTCATGGTCCCGCTGACCGTCACCGTCATCCCGCAGTTCCTGCTCATGCGCGCCTTCGGCTGGATGGACACCCCCTGGTCGATGATCGTCCCCGGTCTGTTCGGCAGCGCCTTCGGCACCTACCTCATGCGCCAGTTCTTCCGCACCCTCCCGATCGAATTGGAGGAGGCCGCCACCCTCGACGGCTGCACCCCCTGGCAGATCTATTGGCGAGTCCTGCTGCCCCACACCAAACCCGCCGTCATGGTCCTGGCCGTCCTCACCTGGATCACCGTCTGGAACGACTTCCTCTGGCCGCTGATCATGATCCAGCGCAACACCTACGCCACCGCCACCCTCGGCCTCATCCGCCTGCAAGGCCAATACACCACCAACTGGCCCCTCCTCATGGCCGCCGCCACCGTGATCCTGCTCCCACTGCTGCTGATCTACGCCATAGCCCAACGCGCCTTCGTACGCGGGATCGCACTCTCCGGCCTCGGCGGTCGCTAGTTTCATTCGCATGGCCAACTACTTGCGTCGGCAAGCCGGGCGATCATGCCGCGCCGTCGTGGTGTCCCTCGCCCTGTTGTCGGCCGCACCGGCCGTCGGGCATGCGGAACCGCAGATCACCGGGGGCGACCGCTTCGTGAACAGCGCCGGGTCGGGCTGCTCGTGGGCCTTCAACGCCATCGACGCCGACGGCAATCCGGCCGCGATCACCGCGGGCCACTGCGACCCGGCCGCGGAGCAGGACGATCCGGCCGCCGCACCCGGACGGACCTTCGCGCTGGAGCCGACGGTGAAGCTCGGCCCGCAGACCGGCACGTTCGAGAAATCCGTGCTCGACGGCGTCCGCGATTACGGCATCGTGCGGATCGCCGATCCCGCCCGAGACTCCTTCCGCAACAACCTGGTTCGCACCGCGACCGGGACGATTCCGATCACCGGTGTCGGCATCCCCGTGGTCGGCGCACCGGTCTGTAAATACGGCGCCACCACCGGGTTGACCTGCGGCGTCATCCTCGCCGTCGACCAGCCCGACCCCAACCGCCCACCCGTCCGCTTCACCCACACCGCCCTGTCCCTCCCCGGCGACAGCGGCGGCGCCCTCTTCTCCGGCACCCTCGCCATCGGCATCGTCAGCCAGGGCGGCTACACCGACACCCCCACCGAATTCCCCACCGAACGGCCCGATCCCGTACCCGCCGTGACCCTTCCGGCGCCGCTGGACCAAATCGCGAAGCGCCTCCTGGCCGGCGACGGCCGCCCCACATTCGAACAGCTCGCGCCCCTTGTCGACGCCATCATCCGCGCCCACCCCCAATTCACGATGATCGCCCAATCCGTCGCCGACGTCCTCGCCGAAAACCCCGGCCTCCGACTCCGAACCGGCTGACCGACGAATTCCGGCCCGCCGTGCCGCGCCTGCGATAACTCGGGGTTTGTCCAGCTCCGCGTGCCCGGTGATAATTCGGGACGTGTCGCACCAAGGAATTCGCTCGGTTGGCTCGGGCGGAGTCACTCAGCCGACACTGGGAACCCTGCTCCGCCGGTTGCGTGATGCCCGGGGCATAACGCGGGATCGGCTCGCGGAAGCCACGAGTGTCAGCGCCAGCTACATCACGCATCTGGAAAACGGGGAACGGGGACGCCCCACGCATGCGGTCATCGAGGCGTTGGCCCGGCATCTGCATGACGTGCGGCCGCTGACCGATGCCGAGCGGCGGCACCTGTTCGATCTCGCGGGGGTGGCGGAACCGGTGCTGCCGACCGTCGAGGAACTGCGGGCCGAACTGTCGCCCGGCGCGATCGAAACCCTGCACCGCCACGACCCGCTGCCCGCCGCCTACCTCGACACCCGGTCGAACATTCTGTTCTGCAACGACTCCTACCGGCGCACCTTCGCCGGCATCGTGGACGCCGGCAGCATCCTGCACTGGTGCTTCCTCGAACCCCGGTCGAAACAGGTGCTGGTCGAATGGGATGAAGAGGTCGCGCGCACGGTGGCGCTGGTCCACGGCTTCATGGGCCGGTCCGAACGCCCCGACTGGTGGTCCGGGCTGATCGACGACCTCTCCGCCGTCCCGGAATTCCAGCGCATCTGGAATTCCGGCGAAGCCGCCTACGGTCGCGACCCCGCCTGGATGACCATTCGCGACCTCGCCACCGACGAGGTCTACCAACTCGATCTGCGCCTGTTCCAATCCGATTCGGTGAACTATCGAGAGCGCATTCTTTTCGTGGCGGGCTTCGGAATTCAGCGCTGAGGCACCGGTTCGGTTGCCGCGGTATAGCGGTCGGCGAGGGTGCGGATGTGGGCGACGAGCTCCGGGGGAGAGTCGACCCGGAAGTCCATCATCAGCATGCTGAGGAAGATGGCGATGGTCTCCAGGCGGTCGGCGCCGGTCAGCAGATGGCAGGAGGAGTCGTCCACCGGTTCGACCACGCCGACCGTGGGATTGATCCGGGCGATGACGGTTTCGGCGGGGGCCAGGACCGTGACGCGGGCGTGGACTTGCCAACCGGTGGAGGCTATTTCGCGCAGAACGAAGGCGACCAGGTCGGAATCGGGCAGGGCGCGGGGCGCGAAAACGCGCGTGCCGGTGGCGATTTCGTTCAGCGACGCCACCGGGAGGGCGCGCCAGGTGTGGGTGTCCAGGGCGTAGGCGACCAGATACCAGCGGCGTTGCCAGCTGATCAGGCGGTACGGCTCCAGCTCGCGATCGTCGGCGCGGACGGTGGTGCGGGCGCGGATCGAGGTGGCGAGGGTGGCGAGGGTTTCGGCGGGGACGGGGGCGTCCGGTTCGCGGGAGCCGGTGACGGCCGGGCCGATATCGGTGACGGAGCGCAGCGCGGTCACCTTGCGCTGCAGGCGTTTCGGGAGGATACGGTCCAATTTCGCCTGGGCGCGTTCGAGATTCGCCTGAATGTCGGCGATACCGGTGCTGCCGTCGGCGGCCACGTTCATGGCGACGGCCACCGCCACGGCCTCCTCGTCGTCGAGCAACAACGGGGGCATGGTCGCACCCTGGCCCAGGCGGTAGCCGCCGACGGGACCGCGGTCGGCGTGCACGGGATAGCCGAGTTCGCGCAGCCGGGCGATGTCCTGACGCAGCGTGCGGTCGGTGACCGAGAGGCGTTCCGCCAGCTCACGGCCGGTGTGGCTGCGGTCCTGGAGCAGCGACAGCAGGCGCAGCAGGCGGGTTGTGGTGGAGGTCACAGTAGCGCCTTTCGGTCGGCCGGAACTATTAGGAAGAAATCTAGCCTAATTGGGTCATACCTTTATCTCAACGGATCGAAACGACCTGAGAGGCAAGAACAATGAGCACCAACCCGCAGACCGACACCACCCCCGCCGCCGCCCTCGCCCCGGTCTGGCGCGATGT
This sequence comes from Nocardia sp. JMUB6875, assembly GCF_041154655.1. Classification (NCBI taxonomy): domain Bacteria; kingdom Bacillati; phylum Actinomycetota; class Actinomycetes; order Mycobacteriales; family Nocardiaceae; genus Nocardia; species Nocardia sp. JMUB6875. Next base: position 13,188 of record NZ_BAAFGR010000094.1, on the reverse strand, counting down.
GCTCGCCGCCTCGCACCGCGCGCTCATCGACGTGGTCGCCGGGATCGGCGCCGACCAGTGGGACAACGCCACCCCCTGCTCGGAATGGACTGTCACCCAGGTGATCCAGCACGCCGCCGGTGACCAGCTGGCCTACGCCAAGTTCCTCGGCATCGGAGACGGCCCGTCCTACAACCCCTTCGAGCCCTCCGGCGCCATCGAGGGCGGTGCCGCCGAATTGGTCTCCGCCGCAATCGAACCCACCGCTGCCGCCTGGGCCACCGTCTCCGACGACACCGAGACCGTCCCGACCCCGCTGCCGCACGGCGAGCTCCCGACCCCGGTCGCCGGAGTGATGTGCGCGCTCGACGCGGCCGTGCACGCCTGGGACATCGCCATCGGCACCGGCCAGCCCTCGCCGCTCACCGACGAACTGGCCGGGCACCTGCTGACCGCCGCCGACGGTTTGATCGAGCCGCTGCGCAACTACGGCGTCTTCGCCGCGGTCGTCGAGGGCGCGCCCGCGAGCGACACCCCGGTGGTCGACCGGTTGCTCGCCTACCTCGGCCGCGACCCGCGCGCCTGAGTGACCGCGAACCGAACAGGCCGGTGGCGGGGTAGCCGCCCCGGTACCGGCCTGACGTAGTGGGCCGACGGTCCAGGTAGACTCCCTCTCTCGTGAGTCTCACCCTCGGAATCGTCGGCCTGCCCAACGTCGGAAAGTCGACGCTGTTCAACGCCTTGACGCGCAATGACGTGCTGGCCGCGAACTACCCCTTCGCCACCATCGAGCCGAATGTCGGCGTGGTGCCGCTGCCGGATCCGCGGTTGGGCAAGCTGGCCGAGATCTTCGGTTCGGAGCGCCAGGTGCCCGCGGTCGTGTCGTTCGTCGACATCGCGGGCATCGTGAAGGGCGCCTCCGAGGGTGCGGGCCTGGGCAACAAGTTCCTCGCCAATATCCGTGAGGCCGACGCCATCTGCCAGGTGGTCCGCGTCTTCGCCGACGACGACGTGATCCACGTCGACGGCAAGGTCGACCCGCTGTCGGACATCGAGGTCATCGAGACCGAGCTCATCCTCGCCGACCTGCAGACCCTGGAGAAGGCCGTCGTCCGGCTGGAGAAGGAAGCCAAGGTCAAGAAGGACCGCAAGCCGGTCGCCGACGCCGCCAAGCAGGCGCAGGAGATCCTCAACTCCGGCAAGACCCTGTTCGCCGCGCGCAACCAGGTCGACACCGAGCTGCTCAAGGAACTCTCGCTGCTCACCATCAAGCCGTTCCTCTACGTCTTCAACGCCGACGAGTCGATCCTCACCGACGAGGCCAAGAAGGCCGAGCTGAAGGCCGCCGTCGCCCCCGCCGACGCCGTCTTCCTCGACGCCAAGGTGGAGGCCGAACTCCTCGAACTCGACGAGGAATCCGCCCTCGAACTCCTCGAATCCATCGGCCAGACCGAGCCCGGCCTGCACGCCCTGGCCCGCGCCGGCTTCCACACCCTCGGCCTGCAGACCTACCTCACCGCCGGCCCCAAGGAAGCCCGGGCCTGGACCATCCACCAGGGCGACACCGCCCCCAAGGCCGCCGGCGTCATCCACACCGACTTCGAACGCGGCTTCATCAAGGCCGAAATCGTCGCCTTCAACGACCTCGTCGAAGCCGGCTCCATGGCCGCCGCCAAGTCCGCCGGCAAGGTCCGCATGGAAGGCAAGGACTACGTCATGGTCGACGGCGACGTAGTCGAATTCCGAAGCGGATTAGCCTCTGCGAAGAAGTAGCGCAGCGCGCGCATCGCTGCTGGTAGAGACTCTACTGATCCCCCGTCGGGTATCCGGGCGGGGCTCTGTCGTTCGGTCGGCACCGCCCGCTGGCCGATTCGGTCAGCGCGACAACCCGGACGATCGTGTGCGGGGACATGACGCCTTGTGTACACCGTGTGACGCATGTCCTTGTAGTGCGCGGTGCCGAATGCGAACCGGAGTACCGACTTAGATGAGCGAGCCTATGCCCACCGCAGAGCAGGCTAGCCCGTACCTCGCCTCTCCATCCATCGGCGGAAGCCGCAGCGCAGTGTATTGGCAGCTCAGCGCAGCGAATCAGGCTGTCGGGCGGCGGGATTCTGCACAATGCTGTCTGGGATCCGTTCGGAACCAAGGGGGCGAAGATCAGCGTTCTCGTCGCATGAGGGACTCCCACTCGCCGAATCTGGGAAGGTCCTCCCAGAGCTTCGAGACATCGACGCCATTACGGTCGACTACTTCACGAGCGCTGGTGTCATGATCGATGGTTACTTCCCGCAAAGTCCCGTCGGTTGAGAAAGTTAGGAACTGCACATGATTCGCGCCTGAAAGGGACTCGGCCGAGCGATTAGGGTACGAATAGCTGACAATATTGGACAAGAACAATCTGTCATTCAATTTCTGGAATCCATAGTTTAGGACCTGCCGACCCTCGTCGTCCAAGAACCACGCGCCTAGGTGATCGTTGCCCCAGCTGACCTCCAGAATGCAATCCGGAAGTTCCTTGAGCCGGGCCTCGAAGATGGCCACGGTATAATCGCCAGACGAACTGTCAAGCCCCTCGGCCACGCTCTCTGTGTAAGGATCTATCGGTTCTTGTGTATCGAAATTCCAGCGGCGGCAGTACGTAATTTCACCCAATTTTGTCACATCTCCCATCGGTTCGCGTATTCAGTAGATCTTACCATTTACGTCTCGAATTCTTATGCCGAGCCTAACGGCTTCCTTTAGAACTGTGGCGGGTACGGGCCTGGCCTGGACTGGAACTTCAAGTATCATTCTTCCGATCAGTGGTGTACCGATCAGAGAATTGCCCAGGTCTCTGACATTGGTAGGAGTGTTTGCAATCTTGGTCCCGGGTTTGTAGTGTCGTTCCAACTGTCTCAGATATTCGATCGCGGTCTCGGGGGTAATGTCGGCGAGTTGGGTGAATTTTCGTGAGACTATTTCCTGTCCTGGTACGTAGGAGTCTACCCGGCGGTACTGTCCCTTTCTTGTCTTTGGCTCGACATGAACCTCATTGGCGCCGCCTCTGCTGGCATAAATCGGTTCTCGTTGCCTATTGAAAACATTGCCAGGCTCGACTATCTTTCGAACCCAATCTGGCATCGACGATGCCGCTTTCTTGGCAGTGTCAAATTTGCTGGCGATCCATTTCGTCGGCCCACCGAATGCGTCGCCGAATCGGCCGTATTCCACTACTCTTGGGGCGAGCGAAGCAGGGACGCCTACCGGGGCGGTACGCATGCCCCCGAATCCATCGAATAGATTCCGGAATGCCAGTTGGATCGTCGTGTCAACCTTCGCTGTCATGGCGGATCCGACATCTACGAGTTGACGGCCGATAGTCGAAGCGAGTTGACTCGTCGCGCCCTGAACAGCGCGCGTCGAACTGGGGACGAAGCGCGATGCCGCGTTGGCGCTCTGCTTTGCCGACTGCAGAATTCGGGGAACAAGGTTTGCTGTACCAGACTCGCTGCTGACCCCGGCGAGGCTCCGGTCGAGCCGCGTCGTCGTACCAGCCAATCCGGTGAAGCTTGTGGCGCCTCGCGTGATGAGTGTGCTGGTGGCGAGTTGGATTCCGGTTTCGGAGATGCCTTTGGCGGCGAGTTCGCGGGCGATGAGGCGGGCGCCGAGCATGAGGCCGGCGCGGTAACCGAGTTCGGGCAGGCCGCTGACGGTGAGGATGGCGTCCCAGTAGAGGCGGGAGTCGTCTGTGACGTTGCCGGCGTCGGCGTGGCCCGACCATACGGGCACGGTGATGCCGTCGAAGGTTTTGAAGGTGGTGGAGTCGAAGCCGGTGTAGTCGCCGCTCTGCAGGGCGGTCAGGTTGCCGTTCTTGTCGAAAGTGGCTGTGGCGGTGCGTTGCTCACCTTTTCGGTTCTTGTAGGTCCAGTCCTGGGTGCTGGTGCCGTCGGATGCGGTGATGATGGGGCCGCGGGCGGTGACGGGGTCGCTGCGCCAGGTGCCGGTCAACGGGTCGAACTGATTGCCGTAGTTCGGGCCGCCGATCATGTCGTTGTAGCGATCGATCGGCACGGTGATGCCGTCGGGCTGAAGCACGACGCGGGTGAGGTCGGGGTTGGTGATGATGCTGTACGGTGCGCCGTTGGTGCGCCCAGGGACGGTGACGACCTGCACGGTGTCGCCGTCGGGTCCGGTGATCACGGTGACCGGAGCGCCGAGAACGCCGGGGCGGAAGTCGGCTTCGGTGGTGGTGCCGTCGAGGTTGTATTCGGTGACGTGTCCGCCGAGGCCGTCGGGGTCGAGTTGCACGATCTCGGCGGGCGTCTTGGACCCGGGTGCGGGTTCTTTAATGACGGTGCCGTCGGCGTAGCGCACGGAGTGGGAGCCGTCGGGGTTTGCGGTCCAGGTGGTGAGGTGGCCGTAGCCGTCGTCGACGGAGCGGACTTGGGTGACTGCGCCGCCGATGCTGGTGATGGTGGTGTCGCGGCTGAGTCCGCCGCTGCCGAGGACGATGTCGGATTCGGCGGTGGCGATGAGCAGGCCGTTGCGGTCGAGGACGTCGGTTTTGTTGTGGCCGGTGACCGGGTCTGTGGTTCCGATGATGGTGGTTTGGTCGGCACCGGTGGTGACGGTGGTGTTGCCGCTGGGCAGAGCGACGGTTTGACCGGGGGCGGGTGGGCCGGCGACCAGGACTGTGTTGAGGTCGTCGGCGCTGCCCACTGGTGGTGGTGCGGTTTGCACTCCACCACCGAGACCGAGGTCGGCCAATGTCGGCGCGGGATCGCTTGTGCCGACCGGGTTTTGAGACGCCGGAGGCTGCGGCTGTGGTTGCTGTTGGGCTTGGGGTGCGGGCTGAGGTTGTGGCTGGGGTGCCGGGGCGGCCGGCGCTGGATTGGTCTTCTGGTCGATCGTCTCCGGCAGTTTCGGGTCCGGCATCTTCGGCATGATCGGTGCCGGACCTGCGACATCGTGCAGGGCGGGTGCGGAGAAAAGTGCAGGGGCAGAACGGTATTCCTCTGTTCCTCTGTCGATCAGGTCCTGCGCGGCTCTGATCCGCCGGAACTTGAGGGCCGCGTCGGCGGCCGATCGGACTGTGAAATCGAAGACCCGGGCTTCGTCAGGTGGTTTGATGGGTTCGGGCACAAGGCACCTCGCGCATGAAAAAACCGCCATGCCTGAGGCAGTGGCGGTTTCAATGGATTGGGATCGAGCGCTCAGCGTGCGGCGAACCTCCAGCCTGGGGCGACTACTAGGCTGATTCACGTATTCCGGGTAGTCGTGGCGAGCACCTTCCTCACTTCATCGAAGACGGCAATTTGCCTGATCGATGCAGGGATAGCTCAGCTTTGGCACGAGCATGGAGTGCGTGACGTCACCGAAGTGGTGAAGGACATACAGCAGGCAAGGACACGGCTGTAGCGCTGCATCTACCTTCACCTAACGCGTCGCCTCTGTCAACCTTCCTGGACGCAATCGGGTTCGCGCACAATCGCTACCAGCGCAAACCTCTCGGGAAACGTGCTCGAGGACAAGTGGCGAGGACCATCGATGCGAGCAGGCGGCAAGTAGCACAGGCTCACAACGCGGGTACCTCGCTCATCTGACGATGGGCAACCTCGGGTGGAGCCCGGTGTGGTGCAGAGGTTATTCGGCTCCGGAACGTGAGCCGAGGGATAAACAGCGTGTTTGACGTGCAGGTATTCGAGCGAACCTCGGTCGAATTCCGAAGCGGAGTAGCCTCACCGTCAAAGAACAAGTGACCTGCGGGCAAACCGCCTGCGTGCAGACTCATTGAGCCCCGCCCGGTGTTCCGGGCGGGGCTCAGCTGCGTCTTGGCTATCCGCAGTGCCAGTTCGATCAGCGCGCGCCTCGCGGCGTTTCGGGATGGCCTGCGGCCGACAGATCCGTGCACTCGCAACGAGTGTCGGATTCTGCTGATCTCGATAGATTCCGGCTCGAGCGCGGGCCGCGAGATACTGTGGCGTGAGCGGCAATTGGTTCAACGCCGCAGTGGGGGAGGTATCCCGTGGGGACAGCGGCCATCGCTGCGGTCGCAGCACTACTCGGCGTCGCTTTGGGGCGATTGTGGGACACGCGAGCTGAAGCCACACGCTGGCGTCGCGACCAGACGATGACCGCCTACCAAACATTGTCAGAAGCGTTCCGTGCCAGCTACGACGATATCCAGACCATCGCCTTCGCCGACCCGACCGACCCTGATTACGCCATCACGGTGCGGACCGTTCTCACGACCGGAAACCACCGATGGCACGATGCCGCGACCGCCGTCTGGATCTATGGCGCTCCGGCCACCATCGGCGCCGCGGCAGCCATGGGTCGCGAGTTGACCTCTCTTCATGCCGACGCGGTCGAAACGAAGTTCACTACCGAACGATGGGCCGTTGCCCGTGTCCCAGCTCGCCGGGCCTTCGAGACGTACCTCGGCGCAGTCCGGCAGGCCCTGCACCTCACGCCTGTGCCAGATGCCTTCTACGATGACGGCCCGCCAGAACCGGGAACAACGTAGGCCAGAAGCTGGACAGGAATTCCCGCACCGGTCGGCGGTGGCCGTTTCGAACCGCGCACTATGCGGCAATAGAGTGCGTTCGATCAGGTCGTCTCGTGAACTGTCTCGCGGTTGCGGCTGCGAACCTGTTGCTTCAGTTCGGGACTGGATAGCCACATTTCAATAAGGATTCAGGCGACGAGTGCGGCGGCCATTCAGGGCGCGGAGGTCTGCGTGTTGGTCGGCGCTGGCGATCACCAGATGACGATCCCACCGTTCACGCCGAGAGCACGCCCTACCGCAATCTGGATGTGCGCTAGACGGGACGCGACCGCATCCATCACCATCAGATGTGTCGCATCTGGCCACGGCGGATACGGGAACGGGGCGATCACGCTGAGGTTGTCGCTGAGCCTGGCACATTCACCCGCGAACTGCAGCACCTCCTCAGGCTCGACCCACAGATTGTCCTCGGCCAGGATCGGAAAAAACCGCGCGCCCAGCTCGCGGACGGCCGCATTACCCCACACCTCGGTGCGCCAGCGCTCGAACCCGGCCAGGTCCATCCAACCCTCCGGCGCGTCGAGGAACGACGTCTCACCGTCCTGGCGAACGAAGACGTGCACGGTCAGGCTCACGGAGGCCACTGAATCACACCCGCAGGTATCGGTCCAAAGAGGTTTTCGGTTTTGGCCGCCTTACGATCTAGATGAGGCGACATCCGAAGCTCCCTCTGCTTATGCGAACATCCTGTGCCGCAATGGCACTCGTGCTGTCGACCGACCCGTAAGCGGCAGTGCAGGACGTTCTCGAGCACCAGGATCATTCCAGGTCGTATACAACGACACTGATGCCACGGCTGGACAAACGCGCGTGAATGAGAGGTTCGATCCGGCTCCAGGTTCCGCCTGCCAGGCCGCATCCGATCCGCGGCATGTGTACCGAGGCGTTCGATACCGCGGCGAACTCGGCGAGTTTCTCCAGGGCCTGATCGACGGCCCCGTAGCGAATCGGTGGTCCGTCGGCGCTCGATCGGATGCCGTGTTGGCCGATCATGTTGGCTACGTGGACATCTGGTGCGACCCGGACGAACTGCACCGCGCCCAGACCGAAGTCGTTGGACTCGCGCTGCCTGTACCAGTCCCGGTAAGCACGCTCGGGTTGCTTCCATCGTGCGGACACAGCGACGACGAAGCCTTTGCCCCAGCGGCCGAGGTCGTTGCAGATATGCGCGATGACCGCGGATCCGTCGGCATTGGGGACGGTCGCGTCCCCGGTCTTGTAGATGATCTCGGTCATGCTCATGGTGTCCTCCCGCGCCGAACATAGACGCGGGTACCGACATCACCCCCGGTGACCCCGAACCGACCCGCCCAGGTTGCGGCGAGAGCGGGTATTCGCGCTCGTAGCAATCGTTGAGACAGACTGTCACTCACGCGTTTCCTGGCGGTCCTGTTCCGAGGTGGTCAGCATGGCTCACCACGGATCAAGGGCAGCTGATCGTCGGGACCATTTTCATGTCAGTGAACTGATTGGGGCTTGGAAAGCATGACCGGCAATACCTTTCAAGGGCGACAGATAGAGATCACCGATTTCAGCGATATCAGCGTCGATCAGCGAGTCTTCGAGTTCACCGACCCGGCCATACCCAGGCGTGGCTCCCACTTCGCCATTGCAGTCCCGGACCCGGACGAGGGGAACGGGTCATGGACCGATGCGGTGGTGAGCCTGGACGTCAACGAGGTTCCCGTTGATCTGCTGCTGTGGGCGATCGCAAAGGCCAAGGAGATTTCTGGGTTGTAAGGGCTCTCAGAGGTCCCGGTGATCCCGCGGCCTGCAGCAGACTGCCTTGGTGATGGACAAACCGGGCAGCACTAGGAAAACGGCAGTCCACGACGCTCGGCCCGTACCAAATCGATACTGCCGGTTGATCTTCCCGATGTGTCACGCTCACCGTTCCGAACAGGAGGTCAGTAGACAGCTCTGACGGGGCAATCGCAGTGCGACCCATGGCCAGTTCAGAGCGCGCTCATCGGCATGAGCGCGCACTTGAGTGCACTGGAGCCAGCGTCGTTCGTGATCGGTTGGGGCTTGGTGCGGCTGGCTGGTGACAGGTGAAGCCGATCGGATGGATAATCCGGGTGTGGGGCGGATCTGATCGGCTTGGCCGTGGCGGGTGTCGGTGTGTTCGGCACGTTTGGTGCGGCGGTGGCTGCGCAGTGGGCGGCGTTGAGGGGCAAGCGCCTTGACGCTGAGATCCAGCGGGGGCACCAGGCTGAGCAGCATGCTGAGTCGGTGCGTGTGCGGGAGCGTGAGCAGAAGCAGTCGGTGTATTCGGGGTTCAGTGCTGCGGCTCGGAATTATCGAATGGAGTTGCACCACTGTGTGATGGAGCTGGAGCGGGGTAGGTCGGCCGATGTTGCGAAGCTGGAGGGTGAACGTGCGGATTACCGTGAGGTGTATGCGCAAGCCCAGATGATCGTGCCCGACCGGGTGCTGACGGTCGCTTCCGAAGTCGATCTATGCCTGGGTAATTCGTACCGCGCGGTGTGCAACATGATTGATCATGCCGACGCGGATGTGCTGGGTCGGTTACATCTGTGGCTGGATACCTCAATGTCGGATGCGGTCTGGTTGCTTCGACAGGTGCTCCGTGAGGATCTGGGGGTCGCAACCTTGGCAGCAGATCTCGAAGCCAGGGTGTCGACATTGTCCTCGGCGCGGGCCATTCAGTTCGACCCGGGAGCGGGTGCGGCGAGCTGCAACCTCAAGGGTGATGTTGGCTCGCAGTAGCCGGCCGAGCCCTACGACGGTTGGTCGGGGCTGCGGATAGAGGTTATTCGGCTCCGGAACGTGAGTCGAGGCCTGAACAGGGCGTTTGACGTGCAGATATTCGGCGGCGTGGTGGTCGAATTCCGATTCAACGTCTGAAATTTTTTCGACTGCGGCGATGAGTTTTCTGGACCGCCCCCGTCCTTACCGGTGAACGCGCTACCAACCCGGCGCTACGACCCAGAAGGACATGAAATGACCGCCATCGCCGCCACCCAGACCACCGCCGCCGTCCAGCCCGGCAAGGTTCGCAACCGGGTTCTGTGGACCCTGCAGATCGTGCTCGGGCTGTTCTTCGTGATCGCCTCCGGCGGTCCGAAGCTTGTCATGCCGCAGACGCTGATCGAGAACAACCACACCGCCGCTTCGATTTCGTTGGGGCTGTTGGTGTTCATCGGTCTGGCCGAGGTCGCGGGCGGTGTCGGCCTGATGGTGCCGCGGCTGACGGCGGCCGCTGCGAGCGGCCTGGCGATCGTCACGTTCCTCGCCGCCGGTTACAACGCCTTCCTGGCCCAGACCCCGGAGCTGGCTCCGTTCCCGCTGGTGCTGTCGGCGATCTTCGTCTGGATCGCCTACGAGCGGCGGGCCTCGCTCACCGCACTGGGCGCGCTGATCAAGCGATGACCCACCCATAACGTCCGGCTACCGGCGGCATCCAGCCGCCGGTAGCCGCGTTGTGCGTTGCGGGGACGGTCCGGTCGGGTTGGTCGGGCCGTCCCATCGACTTCTGTTGTCTCACAGGTGGATCGGTCCGAATTCGGTGGCGGCGTGGGCCAGGGCGCGGATCGCGGGGCTGTCGGAGCTGGAGCGCCAGGTCAGTGCCCATTGCAGGGTGGGGGCGTCGGGCATGGGTAGGAAGACGATGCCCGGCGGGCTGTTGTAGCGGGCGGCGATCTCGCCCAGCGGATGGACGCATTGGCCGGACGCGACCAGCGAGACGATCTCGTGGAAGGTGCGGGCGATCGGCCCGCGGGGGATTCGGCGGCCCTGCGGTGTGCGGGTGGGGACCATGGCCGAAACCCAGTACTCGGGGGCATCGGGACCGAAATCGACGACGTGATTGTCGGCGAGGTCCTCCAGGGAGGCGAAGCCGCGCGCCGCCAGCGGATGCCCGGTGGCGACGGCCAGCACGCGGCGACCGGTGAGCACGGTGGGGCCGACGGTGAGGTCGGGTTCGACGACCGGCAGCCACAGCACGTTCACGTCGTGGGCTCCACTGCGGAGTGCGTTGAACGGGTCGGCGCCGTTGATCTCGCCGAAGGTGACATCGGTTCCGGGATAACGGGTTCGGAACGCGTCCATCAGCGGCCGCAGTTCGTGTCCGGCGTGCCCGAATACGCCGATCTTCAAGGTCTGGCCCGCGCTCAATCCCGCGGCTTCGGCACGGGCGAGTGCGGCTTGGAGCAGGTCGTGGACCTGCTGCAGGTCTTCGCGCAGGCGGCGGCCCACCACTGTCAGCTGGACGCGGCGACTGGTGCGTTCGAACAATGCCGTGCCGATGCGTCGTTCCTGAGCGCGGATGGCCTGGCTGACGCGGGCCTGGGAGACGTGCAGGCGTTCGGCGGTGCGGCCGAAGTGCAATTCCTCGGCCAGCGTCAGGAAGATCTCGATATCGCGTAGCTCCACGAATAACTCCAGGGTTATCGATCAGTCCACGAAGCTTACGTTGATCGATCCCCGGCGCGGCGCGAGGCTTGGTTCGTCACCGTGAACCGGTGCCCGAAACCCTCACCGAGCGAAGGAAATTCATCATGGACAACAAGCACGAAGTCGTCGTGGTCGGCGGTGGATACGCCGGTGTCATGGCGGCCAATCGCCTGACCCAGCGTGACGATGTCCGGGTGCGGGTGATCAATCCCCGCCGGGTTTTCGTCCCGCGGCTGCGGTTGCACCAGTTGGTGGGCGAGACCCACGAGGCGGTCGTGGATTACGAAGACATCCTGGCCGAGCAGGTCGAGCTGGTGGTCGACAGCGTGACACGGATCGACCCCGCCGCCCGGACGGTGGTGCTCGACGGCGGCGGCGAAATCGCCTACGACTACCTGATCTACGCGGTGGGCAGCGGCATCCCCACGCCGCCGGTGCCCGGTGCGGCCGAATTCGCCTACCCGGTAGCGACTTTGGAGGCCGCGCAGCGGCTGCGGTCGGTGCTCCTCGATACCCCCATGACGGCCTCGGTGACGGTGATCGGCGGCGGCCCGACCGGCGTCGAGACCGCCGCGGAACTGGCCGAGCAGGGACGCAAGGTCACCCTGGTCTGCGGGAGTTCGCTGGTGCCGTACCTGCATCCCAAGGCGCGGCGCACGGCCCACAAGTACCTGGCCAAGCTGGGCGTGGCCGTCATCGAGGGCCCGGAGGCGGCCGTCACCGAGGTGACTCGCGATGCCGTGCGCCTCGGCGCCGACTGGACCCTGAAGAGCGACCTCACGATCTGGACGGCGGGTTTCGGCGTGCCCGACCTGGCCGGCCGCAGCGGGCTGCGCACCGACGCCGCCGGGCGCCTGCTCACCGACGAGACGCTGACCAGCGTCGACGACGACCGCATCATCGCGGCGGGCGACTGCTCGGCACCCTCGGACCTGCCGTTCCGGATGAGCGCCTACGTCGCCTACTGCCTGGGCGCGCAGGCCGCCGACACGCTGTTGGCTCGGCTCGCGGGCGAGCAGGCCCGGCCCGTCGACCTGGCGTTTCCCGCCATGTGCCTGAGCTTCGGCCGGGACGCGGGGATCTACCAGCTGGGCCACAAGGACGAGACCGCCATGCGGCTGTATTTCGGTGGGGCCGTGGGCAAGAAGCTCAAGGAGATCGCCTGCGAGGCCGGGATCAAGCACCTGGCGGCGGAGGCGAAGAAGCCCGGCTCCCACCGCTGGTTCAAGGACGGCACGTACCGCCCGGCGCGGCTGCGGGCCCAGAGCGACGGCACCGCGGTACCGGTCGCGTAGGACCACATGGACGCCACCTCCGAGTTTCTCGAGCATCGCAACCTGCTCTTCACCATCGCCCACGCGATGCTCGGATCCGCGGCCGATGCCGAGGACATGCTGCGGGAAACCTGGCTGCACTGGCAGCACACCGACCGCGGCCAGGTCGGCGAACCGCGCACCCATCTGGTGCGCATCCTCACCCGCCGGTCCGCGCACCGGCTGCGAGCCGGCGAACGCCGCGGCGAATCCGCTTCCCGCCCTTGGCTCCCCGCGTCGCTACCGACCCCTCCGGACGCCGTCGCCAATATCGAACTGGCCGAGAGCATGTCGATGGCCTTGCTGTCGGCCCTGGAGACGCTCGCCCCGACCGAGCGCGCCGTGTATCTGCTGCGCGAGTCGTTCGACATCGGTTATGACGAGATCGCCGCCGCGGTAGGCATGACCGCCGCCGAGGTCCGTCAGCTCGCGTACCGTGCCCGCCGCCACGTCACCGTCCGCCGCCCCCAGCGGGTGGTCTCCGCGGACCGGGCGCGGGCCGCGGCGGACTCGTTGCGGCAAGCACTGAACACCGCGGACGCTCAGGCTCTGCTCGACGTGCTGGCTCCCGACGTCGTCCTCGTCAGCGACGCGGGCGGCGACGGGTCCGCGATGCGGCCGATCACCGGAGCCGACAAGGTGACCCAATTCCTCGTCGGCAGGCGCGCGGCACCGCTCGCATGCGAAACCGTCACCACCAACGGCATCGCCGCCCTGTCCGTCCAACTCGACCCCGAACTCGACGGCACCCTGGCGATCAGCCTCGACGAAGACCGAATCACCGGTCTCTACTTCGTCCGCAGTCCCTAGGTCAGCTTGGGGTTTGGAAGCCGCCGAGTTGTTGTTCGAGGAGTTCGGCCAGGCGTAGCGGGGTGCGGTCTTCGAACATCGGGCCGATGAGTTGGACTCCTACGGGGAGGTTTTCGGGGG
>NZ_BAAFGR010000093.1:0-31176 GCF_041154655.1 Nocardia sp. JMUB6875 | reverse complement strand
TCCTCGGGGAGGCCCTGGGCGAGCATGGCGGTGCGGACTTGGTCGGGTGGGAGTTCGGTGAAGGATAGGTTGCGGCCGGTCGCCGTGCCGAGGATGCGGACCTTGTCGTACTGGGTCAGGGATTCCGGTCCGGTCAGCAGGTATCGGCGGCCCGCGTGGCCGTCTTCGGTGAGGGCTCGGATCGCTACTTCGGCGATGTCGCGCTCGTGGATCGGGGAGGTGGCGGCGGTGCCGTAGGCGCCGCGCACCACGTTGCCGGTGCGCAATTGCGGTGCCCAGGACAGGGTGTTGGCGGCGAAATCCGCGCAGCGCAAGACGGTCCAGGACAGGCCGGAGGTTTCGGCGGCGGCTTCCAATGCGGTGAATGCCGCCATGAATCGCGGCTCACCTGCCGGGTGTGCCACGGTCGACGCCGACACCACCACGACTCGCCGGACATCGTGTTCTCTTGCGGCCGTGAGGATCTCGGCGGCCGACGCGGTGACGGCTCGTGAGCTGAGCAGCACTGCGTGCGCTCCGCGCCACGCCACGGCTGGGATCCTGGCGGTCGACGGGTCGCCCTCGATCACCCGAACCGCCTCCGGCAGTGCCGCGTTCGCCGGGTCGCGGCTGACCGCGGTGACCTGTGCCCCGTCGCGATGCAGTTGTGCCACGACCTGTCGCCCGACGGTTCCGGTCGCGCCGATCACTACGAACATGACTGATCCTTTCTCTCGTTGGTGGTGGACTGTCGGTCGGTCAGAGCGCGGAGGATCAGCAGTCCGCCGACGACGGGAAACAATGCGAGGGCTTTGACGCCGCGCCGAGTCTCCGGGAGCCGGAAGGCCAGGACGATGACGGCCAGGTAGGCGCAGCCGTGCACGGGGCCGATGAGCGTGGAGATCACCGGCAGATGCGCGGTGGCCAGGTTGAGCAGCAGCAATACCAGTGACAGCGTTTCGATGATCGCGGCGCGGCGCAGGGGCGTCAGGTTCATGATCATGCTCCCGTCGTCGATCCGGGGCGCACGATCATCAGGACCGTGACCGCTACCCAGAGCAGGTTGAAAACGCCTGTGTAACAGGCCAATCGGGTGGTGACCTGCTTTTCGATCCGCAATCCCGCACCGGCCGTGGGCATCTCACCGCCCAGCACTGCGAGCTGACCGGGGAGGATCAGCAGGCCGAGCATCGCCGCCGCGGCGGCCGTGAGCGCGATCGAAGCCAGGACCCAGGCGTCACCGAGGACACCCAGGCTGCTCGCGGTGGCCAAACCGCAAGCCGGGACGGCGATTCCGATTCCGGCGTACACGCGGCAGATGCGGTGCAACGCCGCGACGACGGCGCGGTCGCGGTCCGAGCCGGAGTCGGCCGCGTGGCGTGCGGCCGCGGGAAACATGCTCGCGGCCACGGTAACCGGACCCACGGCGATGATCGCCGCGAGGACGTGCGAGGCGAGCAGAATTTTGGTCACGGATTGTTCCTTCGAGAACGGCCGGCCATCCCGGTCCGGCGCCATGCGCCCAGTCTGTTCGGATCGAAACAGCGCCGGCAATGACAAGCAGCCCACAGATCCGGCCCTCGCCACGCGGCCGGTCCCACGATGCGGCAATCCTGCGGCAATGGCTCGATCTGTGGGGTGGCTGTCCTTGTGGACCTGCCGACCGGTACGCAAGATCGAAATGTGGTGATTGCGAAGCCCGCGGACATCGTGGTGGCGGTGGCGGATGGTGTGGTGCTGCTGGATCTGGCCGGACCGGTGCAGGTGCTGCACTGGGCCGGGCATCGGATCCGGTTCGCCTCGCCGGACGGACGGCCGGTGCGCACCGATGTCGGAGTCGAGATCGGAATCGATTGCACCCTGGCCGATTTCGCCGGACCCATCGATACCGTGATGGTCCCCGGTTACGCGCCGACCGGCAGCGTCCCCGCCGAACTGGTCGCCGCGATACGCGACGCGCGCCCGCACGTGCGCCGCTTCGCCTCGGTGTGCACCGGTGCGCTCGTGCTGGCCGAGGCGGGACTGCTGGACGGGCGGCGGGCCACCACACATTGGGCGGCCTGCGCCGACCTCGCCGCTCGATTCCCCGCCGTGGACGTCGATCCGGACGCCCTGTACGTGCGGGACGGCCCGGTGGTGTCCTCGGCCGGGGTGACCGCCGGCATCGATATGGCCCTGTCGCTGGTCGAGACCGACCACGGCGCCGAGACCGCGTCCAGGATCGCGAAGTATCTGGTCGTCTTCCTGCACCGGCCGGGCGGGCAATCGCAGTTCAGCGTCCGCGCCAGCGTCAACGCGCCGCGGACCGGGGCCCTGCGCACGGTGCTCGATGCCGTGGTCGCCGATCTGTCTGCCGACCATCGGCTTTCGGCGATGGCCGCGCGGGCCGCCATCAGCCCGCGTCATCTGACCCGGCTGTTCCGCCGCGAACTCGGCATGTCGCCGGGGCAGTACCTGGAGCGGGTGCGGATCGAGGCCGCGCAAGCCCAGTTGAGCGGCGGCAGTGACGGCGTGGCGACCATTGCCCGCCGATGCGGATTCGGCTCCGAGGAAAGCATGCGCCGGATATTCCAGAAGGCGCTGGGCGTCACCCCGAGCGATTACCGCCAGCGATTCCACACCGCCAACGAGTGAAATAACTTGTCTGACAAGGAGATATCGTGTCCATTCCACGTCGCCGCGCCCTCTGGGGCGGGGCAGCGGCCGCCGGGATGTTCCTCGCCGCGGCGCCCAGCTGGTCGCGGGCGGAACCGGCCGGTCCGCCGCTGACCTCCCTCGCCGTCAAGGCGCACCGGTTGCTGGACCAGGTGGCCCAGCCGCACGTGCGCAATCACAGTCTGCGCAGCTACTTCTACGCCCGCGCCGTCGCCGAGCAACAGCAACTGGCATGCGATGACGAACTCGTGTTCCTCATCTGCGCATTGCACGACATCGGCATGACCGACGTCGCCGACGGTGATCAACGCTTCGAAATCGACGGCGCCGACTACGCGGCCCGATTCCTCGAGGACAACGGCGTGACCGACGCCCGGGTGGACATCGTGTGGGACGCGATCGCCGCGCACACTTCGGGATTCGTCGGCTCCCCGGTGTACCAGCGCCGTCGGCCGCCGGAAATACAAGCCGCCGTGATCGGCATCGGAATCGATCTCGGCGGCAGCCCCGCCGACCTGCCACCCGGCTACGCCGACGAGGTGACCGCCCAATACCCGCGACTGGGCGGCAGTCCCGCACTGTTCCGCACCCTCGAGCAGCAAACCCTCGCGAATCCCCGCAAGGCGAGACCCGCGACCCTCGCCGGGGAGATCCTGCGGCAGCGTCATCCGGAGATCCGGGTCGAAACCGTGGAGGACATTCTCGCGAGTAGCGGATGGGCCGACTAATACCCGTGCTGGACAGCCCTTTTGGCGATTCCCGGAACTTCCGAGGCGGGGGTGGGTAGGCTCGATGCCACTTAGTTCAATGTCTGAACAAAGTGGAGGATGGTCATGGTTGCGCCGACGCCCGCGGATAAGTTCTCGTTCGGATTGTGGACGGTGGGGTGGCGGGGGAGAGACCCGTTCGGGGATGCCACCCGGCCGGAATTGGATGCCGTGGAGGCGGTGCATCGGCTCGCGGAATTGGGGGCCTACGGGCTCAGCTTCCATGACGACGATGTGATTCCGTTCGGGGCGTCCACGGCCGAACGGGAGCGGCGACTCGAGTTGCTGCGGAAGGCGTTGGCGGAGACCGGGATGGTGGTGCCGATGGTCACCACCAATCTGTTCACGCATCCGGTGTTCAAGGATGGCGGGTTCACCAGCAACGATCGGGACGTGCGGCGATTCGCCTTGCGCAAGGTGCTGCGGAATGTGGAGTTGGCGGCCGAGCTGGGGGCGCGGACCTATGTGCTGTGGGGCGGGCGCGAAGGGGCGGAATACGACAGCGCCAAGGATGTGCGCGCGGCGCTGGACCGGTACCGCGAAAGTCTCGATCTGCTCAGCGAATTCGTCCGGGATCGCGGCTATGACCTGCGGTTCGCCATCGAGCCCAAACCCAACGAGCCGCGCGGGGACATCCTGCTGCCGACCGTCGGGCACGCCCTGGCGTTCATCACCACACTCGCGCACCCCGAGATGGTCGGGGTGAATCCCGAAGTGGGACATGAGCAGATGGCGGGGCTGAACTTCGCGCACGGCATCGCGCAGGCGTTGTGGCAGGGCAAGCTGTTCCACATCGACCTGAACGGGCAGCGCGGCATCAAGTACGACCAGGACCTGGTTTTCGGGCACGGCGATCTGATGAACGCGTTCGGCCTGGTGGATCTGCTGGAGAACGGAGGGCCGGACGGCGCGCCCGCCTACGACGGTCCGAGGCATTTCGATTACAAGCCGTCCCGTACCGAAGACATTGCGGGCGTGTGGGATTCGGCGGCCGCGAATATGCGGACGTATCTGCTGTTGAAGGAGCGTGCGTGCGCCTTCCGGGCGGATCCCGAAGTGCAGGAGGCGCTGTCGGTGGCCGGGGTCGGGGAGCTGCGGACACCGACGCTGGCCGCGGGGGAGGGGTACGCGGAGTTGCTGGCCGAGCCGGAGGCGGATTTCGATCCGGATCGGGCCGGTGAACGCGGGTACGGATTCGTCCGGTTGAACCAGCTCGCGCTGGAACACCTGCTCGGCGCGCGGTGATCGGATGACATTGGTGGCCGGGGTCGATTCCTCGACCCAGTCGTGCAAGGTCGTCATCCGTGACGCCGAAACCGGGCGGTTGGTGCGGTCCGGGAGGGCAGCGCACCCGCCCGGAACCGAGGTACATCCCGACCATTGGTGGTCCGCGTTGCAGGAGGCGATCGCCGCCGCGGGCGGCATCGAGGACGTCGCGGCGATCAGCGTGGCCGGACAGCAGCACGGTCTGGTGTGCCTGGGCGAGGCGGGCCGCGTGGTGCGAGACGCCTTGCTGTGGAACGACACCCGGTCCGCCGACGCGGCGGCCGACCTGGTCGAGGAGCTCGGCGCGCGGGTCTGGGCGCAGCGCACCGGCTCGGTTCCGGTGGCCTCGTTCACCGTCACCAAACTGCGCTGGCTGGCCGACCACGAACCCGACAGCCTCGCCCGCACCGCGGCGGTCTGCCTCCCGCACGACTGGCTCACCTGGCGATTGCGCGGCGGCGGACTCGACGAGCTCACCACCGACCGCTCCGATGCCTCGGGCACCGGCTATTTCGATTCCACCTCCGGCGAATACTGCCGGGATCTGCTCAAACTGGCGTGCGGCCGTGGCGATCTGCTGCTGCCCCGCGTGCTGGACGCGAACGAATCGACCACGTCGGCGTCCGGACATCGCCTGGCGGCCGGTGCGGGCGACAACGCGGCCGCCCGGCTGGGACTGGCCGCGGGCACGGATGTGGTGGTGTCCCTGGGCACCTCGGGCGTCGCCTCGGCGAGCTCGACCATCCGCCCGGCCGACCCGACCGGGACCGTCGCCGGTTTCGCCGATGCCGAAGGCGGCCATCTGCCACTCGTCTGCACCCTCAATGCAGCACGCGTCCTGGACACCATCGCCGCAATGCTCGGCGGCGACCTCTCCAGATTGAGCGAACTCGCACTGTCAGCGGCCCCCGGAGCGGAGGGTGTCGTACTGGTCCCGTACTTCGACGGCGAGCGCACACCCAACCTGCCCACCGCGACCGGAGCCCTGCACGGCCTCACCACCTCCACCGCGACACCGGCCAATATCGCCCGCGCCGCCGTGGAAGGCATGCTGTGCGGAATCGCCGACGGACTGGAAGCCCTGACCGCACAGGGCGTTTCGGTCCCCGCCGTACGGCTGATCGGCGGCGCGGCCGCGCTGCGAGCGGTGCGGGAGATCGCGCCCTCGGTATTCGGTGTGCCGGTGCTGGTGCCCGAGCCGGGTGAATACGTCGCCGACGGCGCGGCACGACAGGCCGCCTGGGCGCTGCTGGGCGGTGCCGAACCACCCGAATGGCCAGAATCGACGAACCCGGTGCGCCGCTACGAAGCCGCGGCGGCGGACGCGGTCCGCGAGCGCTACCGGACCGCCCGGACGAGGTACCTCGAGCGATGACCCTGTTGCCCGGCCCCGTCCACCTCCGGCAGGTGCGCACCGGAAACCTGCAAACCCTGCTCCTGGCCCTCCTCGACGGCCCCGCCTCACGCGCCGAACTGGCCCAGCGCACCGGCCTCACCAAGGCCACCGTCGCCAGCCTGGCGGAACCGCTGCTGCGGCAACGGATTCTGACCGAGGACCCGGTGCTGAACACCGGCCGCGGCCGCCCGTCCCGGCCGCTGCGCTTCTCGTCCGACGCTCCCGTGGCGATCGGCGCGGAGATCAATGTGCGCCATCTCGGCGTCACCGTGCAGCGCCTGGACGGATCCACCGTGTCCGAACAACGCCTCGACATCGACAACCGGCACCGCGACGCCGACGAACTGATCGAGCCCCTCGCCGAACTCGTCCGCGCCGCGATCACCGAATCGGAGGCGGACGTACTGGGCGTCGGACTGGCCGTGCCCGGCATCGTGCACGACGGTACGGTCGTGCACGCCCCGAATGTCCCCGGCCTCACCGGCATTCGGATCGGCGACCGCTTGGCGGCCGCGCTCGGCGAGCCGACGGTGGCGGTGGACAATGAAGCCAATCTCGCCGCCCTCGCCCACGTGTGGCCGCACCGGCTGGCCGGTGACGACTTCGTCTACGTCTCCGGCGATGTCGCCATCGGCGCGGGAATCGTCCTGGGCGGCGATCTGTTTCGCGGAGCCAGTGGTTTCGCCGGTGAACTCGGGCATGTCATCATCGAGCGCGGCGGCCGCGCCTGCAGTTGCGGCAGCCACGGCTGCGTCGAGCAATACGCGGGCCTGGACGCGATTTTCACCGCCGCGGCCACGCCGGGACTCGACGCGCTGCGCGCCGCCCTGCACCGCGGCGACACCCGCAGCCGCTCGGCCGTCAACTGCGCGGGCTCGGCGCTGGGCACCGCACTCGTGTCCTTGATCAATGTCTGCGATATCGCGACCGTCGTGCTCGGCGGCAGTTACGCAACCTTTTTCGACGATCTCGCACCCGGCGTGCGCGCCGAACTCGGCACCGGCGTCCTCGCGACGGCCCGCCGTCCGGTCACGCTGGCCGTCTCGCCGCTGGGACGCGACGCGGTCGCGCGGGGCGCCGCCGCGCTCATCACCCGCCGCGGCTGCCTCGAACCGGAACTCCTGCTGGCCCAGGGTCCCCCGGTTGCCGCGCCGTAGGCGGAGGTGTGGACGACGCGGCGTGGTGAACGTTAACACGCTGCGTCCTCTCCGGTCCATGGATCGGACTTCTCACCTTGATATCGGCCTGAACAAACACTGATCCATTTCCGCTGGCAGACAGCTAATCCCGG
Source organism: Nocardia sp. JMUB6875 (assembly GCF_041154655.1). Taxonomy (NCBI): domain Bacteria; kingdom Bacillati; phylum Actinomycetota; class Actinomycetes; order Mycobacteriales; family Nocardiaceae; genus Nocardia; species Nocardia sp. JMUB6875. The sequence goes on along the minus strand of NZ_BAAFGR010000093.1, from coordinate 23,822 downwards.
GTAGCGCACCCGGCTGCCCGACCAGCTGAACCTTGACACCGGTCCAGTGTCATAGGTAACAATGTGCGCGTTAACATAGCTGGGAGCAATGCATGCCAGACAAGTACGTCGTCGGTGTCGACTTCGGCACGCTGTCCGGTCGCGCCCTGGTCGTGCGGGTGCGCGACGGCGCGGAACTCGGAACAGCGGTCTGCGAGTATCGGCACGGCGTGATCGAACGCCAATTGCCCGCCACCGGTGCGCCGCTGCCGCCGGACTGGGCGCTGCAAGATCCGGAGGACTATCTCGAGGTGCTGCGGGTCGCGGTGCCCGCCGCGGTGCGGGAAGCGCGGGTGGATCCGAGCGAGATCATCGGGATAGCAACCGATTTCACCGCGTGCACGGTGCTGCCGACCACCGCCGACGGCACCCCGCTGTGCCGGACCGCGCAGTTCGCGGACCGCCCGCACGCCTACCCGAAACTGTGGAAGCACCACGCCGCCCAGGCGCAGGCCGACCGCATCACCGCCGTCGCCCACGAGCGCCGCGAAGCGTGGATCGGCCGCTACGGCGGCCGGATCTCGAGCGAATGGGAATTCGCCAAGGGCCTGCAGATCCTCGAGGAGGATCCCGAGATCTACGCCGCCACAGCCCGTTTCATCGAGGCGGCGGACTGGATCGTCTGGCAGCTGTGCGGCCGCGAGACCCGCAATGTCTGCACCGCCGGGTACAAGGGCCAATACCAGGACGGCAGCTGGCCGACGCCCGAATACCTCTCCGCCCTGAATCCGGACTTCGCCGATTTCGTCGGCAAGCTGGACCATCCGCTGTCGCCGCTCGGTGGTCGTGCCGGCGGCCTGACCGAGCAGGCGGCGCGATGGACCGGCCTGCGCCCCGGGATCGCGGTCGCCGTCGGCAATGTCGACGCGCACGTGACCGCGCCCGCGGCGCAGGCCGTCGGGGACGGGCAGCTGCTCGCGGTCATGGGCACCTCCACCTGCCATGTGATGAATGCCGACCATCTGGCCGAGGTGCCCGGCATGTGCGGGGTGGTGGACGGCGGAATCCTGGACGGCAGTTGGGGTTACGAGGCCGGGCAGAGCGCGGTGGGCGACATCTTCGGCTGGTTCGTGGACAACGCCGTGCCGACCGACTACGCCGATCGCGCCGCCGCCCTCGGCGTCGATCTGCACACCTACCTCGGTGAGCTCGCCGCGCGCCAACGCGTCGGCGAGCACGGTCTGCTCGCGCTGGACTGGCTGGGCGGCAATCGATCCGTGCTGGTGGACCACGACCTGTCAGGGGTCCTGATCGGCCTGACCCTGGCCACCCGGCCCGAGGACATCTACCGCGCACTGCTCGAATCGACCGCCTTCGGCACCCGCACCATCATAGAAACCTTCCACACCGCAGGTGTTCCGGTGCGGGAGCTGACGGTGGCGGGCGGCCTGGTAAAGAACGCCCTGCTGATGCAGATCTACGCCGACGTGACCGGACTGCCGCTGTCGGTGCTCGACTCCGAGCAGGGCTGCGCGCTCGGCTCGGCCATCCACGCCGCGGTCGCCGCGGGCGCGTACCCGGATGTGCGCACCGCCTCGGCCGCCATGGGCCGGGTGGACCGGGCCGCCTACACGCCCGACCCGCAGCGCGCGGCCGCCTACGAGTCCCTCTATGTCGAATATCGCGCGCTGCACGAGCATTTCGGCCAGGGCGGCACCGAGGTGCTGCACCGGCTGCGGCGCCTACGCAATTCCGCACGCCAGGAGGTAGTGACCCGATGACGACCCTCGATCTCACCGTGACCGGTCTGCGCTCGCAACTGGTCGACCTGCATCGCGAACTGCTGCGCTGGAACCTGGTGGTGTGGACCGCCGGCAATGTGTCGGCCCGGGTGCCCGGCGCGGACCTGCTGGTCATCAAGCCCAGCGGCGTCTCCTACGACGAGCTGACCGCCGAATCCATGGTGGTGTGCGACCTGGACGGCAACCTCGTCGACGGCGAACTGTCCCCGTCCAGCGACACCGCCGCGCACGCCTACATCTACCGGCACATGCCGGACATCGGCGGTGTGGCGCATACGCATTCGTCCTTCGCCAGCGCCTGGGCCGCGCGCGGCGAGCCGATCCCGTGCGTGCTCACCGCCATGGCCGACGAGTTCGGCGGGGAGATCCCGGTGGGCCCGTTCGCGCTCATCGGCGGTGACGATATCGGCCGCGGCGTCGTGGACACCCTGGCCGGACACCGCTCCCCGGCCGTGCTCATGCGCAATCACGGGGTGTTCACCGTCGGCCCGGACGCCCGCGCGGCGGTGAAGGCCGCCGTCATGTGCGAGGACGTGGCGCGCACCGCGCATCTGGCCCACGAGATCGGGCAGCCGATCCCCATTCCGCAGGCCGCCGTCGACAGCCTGCACGACCGCTACCAGAACGTCTACGGCCAGCACTGAATTCGCTGGTCTGCCAAAGGCTCTGACAAAGGAGTTACCCCTGTGACCACACTCCAGCCACCGGCCGCCACGGCCACCGCACGCAAGCCCCGCATCGGACTGCTCGGCATCATGCAGGCGCTCTACGACGAGATGATCCCGGGCATCACCGAACGCCAGGCCGGTTACGCCGAGGCCATCGCCGACCAACTCGCGGACGTCGCCGAGTGGCGGGTCGGCCGTCCGGTGAAGGACCGCGCCGACGCCGAATCGGTCATGCGCGAATTCGCCAACGCCGACCTCGACGGCGTCATGGTGACCATGCTGACCTACGGCCCCGCCATGCGCGTCGCCCGGCTGTTCAACGAGAACCGAATGCCGGTGCTGCTGGCCAATATTCAACCCGAACCCGCCGTCACCGCGGCCTGGGACATGGCCGATATGACCTACAACCAGGGCATCCACGGCGCGCAGGACACCGCCAACGCCATGGTCCGCGCCGACCGTCCCTTCGAGGTCCTCACCGACGACTGGCGTAGCGAGCGCTTCCGCGACGAGGTCGAGCGCTGGGCGCGCGCCGCCCGCGCCGTCACGGCGTGGAAGTCGTTGAAGGTGGGCGTGTTCGGCTACGCCATGAACGATATGGGCGATATCCGCGTCGACGAGAACGCCCTGCTGCGGGCACTGGGCCCCGAGATCAGCTACCTCGCCCCGGGCGACCTGTACCGCGGCACCCGCGACGTCCCCGACGAGGACGTCAAGGCGCTGATCGACTGGGAGAACACGCATTTCGCGGTCGACGAAGCGCTGACCGAAATCGAACGCGAAGACCACGCCCGGATGCAGATCGCCATCGAACGCATCCTCACCGACCGCGGCTACGGCGCGTACTCCACGCATTTCGACGCCATCGGCGAGGACGGCCGCTTCCGGCGGCTGCCCCTGGCCGCCGCCTCGAGCCTGATGGCCAAGGGGTACGGGTACGGCGCGGAGGGCGACGCGCTGGCGGCGTCCATGGTGTACGCCGGGCACCAGCTCATCGGCGACGGGCATTTCACCGAGATGTACGCCATGGACTTCCCCTCGGACTCGATCTTGATGAGCCATATGGGCGAGGGCAATTGGCGCGTCGCCCGCACCGACGAACCGGTGCGGCTGATCCACCGCGAACTGGGCATCGGCAAACTCGACGCCCCGCCGACCTTCCTGTTCCGCTACCGCCCCGGCCCGGCCACCCTGGCCTGCCTGGTCTCCCTGGGTGACGAGCGGTTCCGCCTGGTGGTCGCCGAGGGCGAGGTGCTCGACGCGCCGCCGCTGCCGCAACTCGAGATGCCCTACGGCCAGTTCCGGCCCGACACCGGGGTGCGCGCCTGCATGGACGGGTGGCTCGCCGCGGGCGGCCCGCACCACCAGGTGCTCAATCTCGGCCGCCACGCCGCCGATTGGCGGGTGTTCTGCCGCCTGTCCGGCATCGAATTCGTCCAGGTCTGATCGAGGAGCAAGCACATGACCGGCATCAATCGCCGCGACTTCTTCACCGTCGCGGGCGGATCCCTCGCCCTGTTGGCGGCCGCCGCCTGTTCGGTCGACAGCGGTTCGGGTTCGGGGGACAAGGGCGCGGGCGGGCGCATCGGAATCGCCATGCCCACCAAGTCCTCCGAACGCTGGGTGGCCGACGGGAACAATATCGTCAACCAGTTCAAGGCGCTCGGCTACACCACCGATCTGCAATACGCCGAGGACGTCATCGAGACGCAGGTCTCGCAGCTCGAGAACATGCTCACCCAGGGCGCCAAGGCGCTGGTGATCGCGGCCATCGACAACAAGTCGCTGACCGGGGTGCTGGCGCAGGCCAAACAGAACAAGGTCGCGGTCATCGCCTACGACCGGCTCATTCGCGACACCGCCAACGTCGACTACTACGCGACCTTCGACAATTTCAAAGTCGGTGTGCTGCAAGCGAGTTACATCACCGACCACCTCGGGCTGAAGGACGGCAAGGGGCCGTTCAACATCGAACTGTTCGCGGGCTCGCCCGACGACAACAACACCTACTTCTTCTTCAACGGCGCGATGTCGGTGCTGCAACCGCACATCGACGCGGGCAAGCTGGTGGTGCGGTCGGGCCAGATCAAGGTGGACCAGGTGACCACCCTGCGCTGGGACGGCGCGACGGCGCAGTCGCGCATGGAGAACCTGCTCTCGGCGCACTACGCGGGCGCGAATGTGGACGCGGTGCTCTCGCCCTATGACGGGCTGTCCATCGGAATCCTGTCCGCGCTCAAGGCCGTCGGCTACGGCGGGGCCAAGAAGATGCCCATCGTCACCGGACAGGACGCCGAGCGGGCCTCGGTCAAATCGATCATCGCGGGCGAGCAGACCCAGACCGTCTTCAAGGACACCCGGGAACTGGCCAAGCGGGCGGTGCAGATGACCCACGCCATCCTCACCGGCGGCACCCCGGAGACCAACGACACCTCCTCCTACGACAACGGCGCCAAGAAGGTGCCGTCGTATCTGCTGCAACCGGTTTCGGTCGACAAGTCCAACTACCGCGCCGCGCTCATCGACACCGGCTACTACACCGACAAGGACCTGCAATAGCAGCGGGAAGGAGCGGTCCATGCCGGACCACATTCTCGAAATGCGCTCGATAACAATGGAGTTCCCGGGCGTGAAGGCGCTCGACGCGGTCGACCTCTCCGTCGCCCGCGGCGAGATCCACGCCCTGGTCGGCGAGAACGGCGCGGGCAAATCCACCCTGATGAAGGTGCTGTCCGGGGTCTATCCGCACGGCTCCTACAGCGGGCGAATCCTGGTGGACGGCAACGAGATGGCCTTCAAGGACATCCGGAACAGCGAGGCGGCGGGCGTCGCCATCATCCACCAGGAGCTGGCGCTGGTGCCGCAGCTGTCCATCGCCGAGAACATCTTCCTGGGCAATGAGCGCACCCGCGCGGGCATCCTCGACTGGCAGGAGACCAATCGGCAGGCCATGGCGCTCATGGAGCGGGTCGGGCTGATCGAGGATCCCGAAACCCTGGTCGCCACCTTGGGTGTCGGCAAACAGCAGCTGGTGGAGATCGCCAAGGCGCTGGCCAAACAGGTGCGGCTGCTCATCCTCGACGAGCCCACCGCGGCGCTCAACCAGGCCGACAGCGACAGCCTGCTGGGCCTGCTGCGGGAGCTGCGCGGGCAGGGGATCACCTCGATCCTCATCTCGCACAAGCTCAACGAGGTGCTGGCCGTCGCCGACACCATCACCGTGCTGCGCGACGGGCACACCATCGAGACCCTCGAGGTGGACGGCACCGTCACCGAGGACCGCATCATCAAGGGCATGGTGGGGCGCGACCTGGACCACCGCTTCCCGCCCCGGCCGCCGGATTCGGCCATCGGGGAGGTGTTCTTCGATATCGAGGACTGGAGCGTCGATCACCCCACCATCGCCGGACGGCAGGTGGTGCGGGGCGCGTCGCTGAAGGTGCGGCGCGGGGAGATCGTCGGGCTGGCCGGGCTCATGGGCGCGGGCCGCACCGAGCTGGCCATGAGCGTCTTCGGGCACTCCTACGGCCGCAATATCCGCGGCACCGTGCGCAAAGACGGTGCGCCGGTGCGGGTTGCGACGGTGCCGCAGGCCATCGACGCCGGGATCGCGTATGTGTCCGAGGACCGCAAACAACTCGGGCTGATCCTCGACGAGGACATCCGCCGCAACCTCACCCTCGCCAATCTCGCCGCGGTGTCGCGGCATTCGGTGATCGACACCCACGCCGAGGTGGCCGCGGCCCAGGAGCTGCGCACCCGGCTCACGGTCAAGGCGCCCACGGTATTCGCCAAGGTCGGCACGCTCTCGGGCGGCAACCAGCAGAAGGTGGTGCTCGGGAAATGGATCTTCACCCAACCCGATCTGCTCATTCTCGACGAGCCCACGCGCGGCATCGACGTGGGCGCGAAATACGAGATCTACCTGATCATTCGAGAACTCGCGGCGGAAGGCAAAGGCGTACTGGTGATCTCGTCGGAACTGCCGGAACTGCTCGGCCTGTGCGACCGGATCTACGCCATGAGCCAGGGCCGGATCACCGGTGAACTGGCCACCGCCGACGCCACCCAGGAGGCACTCATGCGATTGATGACCCGCGGCGCGAACGCGGTGGAGGTGACCGAAGGATGACCCTGCTCGACAAACTGAAGGACGGTTCGAGCTCCGAAGCCATCGTCGCCAAGGCCGCGGCCGAGGACCGGGGCGGACCGCTCGCGATCGTGCGAAAGGCCCTGCGCGGCAACGTCCGCCAATACGGCATGATCGTCGCCCTGGTGGCGATCACACTGCTGTTCCAGGTCCTCACCACGGCCCGGCTCAGCGACGGCGTGAGCCTGCTGACACCGCTCAATGTCACCAATGTGATCCTGCAGAACGGCTACATCCTGGTGCTGGCCATCGGCATGATGCTGGTGATCATCAACGGGCACATCGACCTGTCCGTCGGCTCGGTGTGCGCCCTGGTCGGCGCGCTCACCGGCATCGCCATCGCGCACTGGCACTGGCCGTGGCCGGTCGTGGTGGTGGCGGGACTGGCGCTGGGCGCGATCATCGGTGTGTGGCAAGGGTATTGGATCGCCTACGTCAAGATCCCGGCGTTCATCGTCACCCTCGGCGGCATGCTGCTGTTCCGCGGGCTGGCGCAACTGGTGCTGCAGGGGCAGTCGATCGGGCCCTTCCCACAGGGGTTCGTGAACATCGCCGCGGGTTACCTGCCCAACTGGCTGCCCATCCACGCGCTGGTCTTCGACGGTTTCCGGCACGGCGTCGTGGTGCGGTTGAAAACCGGTGAGCTGCACGGGCTCACGCTGCTGCTGGCGGCCGCCGCCATCGCGGCACTGGTGTGGACCCAGCTGCGGGTGCGGCGGCGACGGCGGTCCTACGGGATGCCCGCCGGGCCGCGCTCGCTGTTCGTCGCGAAGATGACGGCGCTCGGGGTGGTTATCGGCGCGTTCGGATTCGTGCTGGCCTCCTACAACGGGCTGCCGGTCATCGGACTGATCCTGGTGGTGCTCATCGTCGTCTACTCCTTCGTCATGAACCGCACCGTCATCGGCCGCCGCATCTACGCCGTCGGCGGCAACGAGAAGGCCGCGGCGCTGTCTGGGGTCAACACCCGGCGCAACACCTTTTGGGTGTTCGTGAACATGGGCGTGCTCGCCGCGCTGGCGGGCATCATCTTCGCCGCCCGCCTCGGCGCGGCCACCCCCAAGGCCGGGCAGAACTTCGAATTGGACGCCATCGCAGCGGCTTTCGTGGGCGGCGCGTCCGCCAGCGGCGGCATTGGGACCGTGGTCGGCGCGATTGTCGGCGCACTGGTCATGGGCGTGATGAACAACGGCATGTCCATGCTCGGCGTGGGCAGCGACTGGCAGCTGGTGATCAAGGGTTTGGTGCTGCTCGCCGCGGTCGCCTTCGACGTCTACAACAAGAAGCGCGCCGCCACCTGAGACCGCCGGAATCCAGCGGTGTGTTCCGGCACGCCGGAACCTCGGTCCGAATGGTCCCCGGGTGCCCCCGAGGTTCCGGCATCCGCGCGCCGTCGCGGGCGCCGCCGATCCCGCCTCCGGGGATCAGCGCGCCCGCGGCGGCGCTGTGCTGTCGCGAATGACGAGAGTGGGCACCACCTGCGGAGATTCGGTGGGCGCGGTCTCGGATTCGATGAGCCCCAGCAGCAGTCGCATGCTCTGGCGGCCGACCTCGTCGAAGTCCTGGCGCACCGTGGTCAACGGCGGCGACAGATAGGCGGCCTCGGGAATGTCGTCGAAGCCGATCACGGAAATGTCCTCCGGCACCCGCAATCCGCGTTCGCTGAAGGCGCGCAGCAACCCCAGCGCCATCTGGTCATTGGCGGCGAAGACCGCGGTCACCCCCGGCTGGGCGGCCAGCACCGGACCCGCCTCGTAGCCCGATCGCGCACTCCAGTCGCCCGCGATGATCGGCGGCACCGTCGCACCCGCCGCCTCCAGGGTCTGCCGCCACCCGTCCACGCGGTCGCGGGACTCGAGCCAGCCATTGGGACCCGAAATGTGCCAGACCGTTTCGTGGCCCAGATCCAGCAGATGCCGCACGGCCAGCCGCGCGCCCTCGACCTGATCCACCGACGCCGACGGCAGCCCGGCATCCGGCCCGGCCTCCACCGCGACCGCGGGCAGCATGGGCGGCAGACTGTGCAGCGCCGCCGCCGCGACCATCAACGGCGCGATGATGATGACCCCGTCCACACCCTGATCCGCCAATGTCCCCACGGCATCGAGAACCTCGGCCCGATCCGCGCGCTGCAAGGTCACGATGCTGACGCCGTACCGAGCCGCCCGAGCCGCCCGCTCGATCCCCAGCAACATCGACGCCGGGCCGTACAGCACGGTATCGAAAGTGACCACCCCCAGCACCTTCGACCGCCGGCTCACCAACCCGCGCGCCATCGCATTGGGCCGGTACCCCAGCTCCTCGACCGCGCGCAACACCCGCTCCCGAGTCTCCGGCCGCACCCGCGGACTGTCATTGAGCACCCGGGACACCGTCTGATGGGATACCCCCGCCCGTTTGGCCACGTCGATCATGACCGCAGGCCGGGCGGGCTGCGCAGCAGCGCCGTCGGCAGCTTCATCCCTGTCCTTCACGTCTACCTCTCTGCGATTGCCTCGGCCCGGTTGAATCAGGGTGCGGTGTTCGGACCAGCTCGCAACAGGGTCGATGTGATCGCTAACATTACCAGGAATCTCCACCTGATCTCTTTCTCCAGCAAGGGGCCCGATGTTCAGCGACTTCGCGCAGAAGCCGACGTTCATGGCTCGGGTGGAATTGCGTGACCGAACGTTACGCCGATCGCTTCTGGCTTTCGATGTACTCTTCGATCACCGTCAACGGGGCCCCGCCGCATGATCCGGCGAAGTATGACGGTGACCAGAAGTGATTCCCTCGCAGGTACTTTCGGATGTGCTCGGGGTACTCCTGTCGCAGCCGACGGGCGGATACCCCTTTCAGGCTCCCCGCAAGGGTCGATAACTTGACCTGCGGCGCGTAATGCAGGACTAGATGCACGTGGTCGGTCCCGCCGTTGAATTCGTGCAGCTCCGCGCCGAAGTCCGTGCACACGCTGCGCATCACCTCTTCGCAGCGGGTGAGGATCTCATCGGTGAACGGGCCTCGCCGGTCCTTGGTGACGAAGACTAAATGTACGTGGAGATCATGGATGACACTTCGTCCCCTGCGCACATTTGGATCTGGAACCCATCGAGGTGACATAGGCACATGCTATCGTCGAGCGGTGAAGCTGGTTGTGCCGGTCAAGCTGCTCCCTACCCCGGAGCAAGCCGCTGCCCTGGCTGGCACTCTGGATACCGCGAACGCCGCCGCGACATGGCTTGCCGGACAAGCCCAGACGACCGATCGTCGAGGTCGTGCTGACTTGCAACGTGAGCATTATTCGCATCTCAAGGAGATGGGGTTGTCGGCGCAGCCCGCGCTGCATGTGCTTCGGAAAGTCGCAGATGCCTACACAACTCGGGCCGCGAATGTGGCCGCGGGGAACTATGGGCCCCGGGGGAGTCGTCGCCGTGGGCGAGCCGAGAACTCGCCGATCCGGTTCCGTCCCGATGCCGCTCAACCCTTCGATGATCGGTGCCTCTCCTGGCAATACGACATGCAATCGGTCTCGATTTGGACGATCGCTGGCCGGATGAAGAACCTGCGTTACACCGGATCTGCGGATCAGCTGAAAGCCCTACGGCTGTATCGGCAGGGCGAAACCGACTTGGTCCACCGCGACGGGATGTGGTTTCTGTACGCGACCTGCGAGATCCCCGAACCCCATGCTGCTCAGCCCACCGGCTGGATCGGAGTAGATCTCGGACTGGCCAACATCGCGACCACCAACAGCGGATATCGGGCGTGTGGGCGGGGCTTGCGTCGCTACCGGGAACGGCAACGTCGGCTGCGTCGGAAGTTGCAGGCCAAAAACACGAAGGCGTCCAATCGGGTATTGAGACGGCAGCGTCGCCGCGAGACACGCCACGCTGCCCAGGTGAATCATGTCATTTCGAAACGCATTGTGGCCGAGGCACAACGCACCGGGCACGGTATTGGTCTGGAAGCCCTGACCGGTATCCGTGAACGGGTACGGCTTCGTAAGCCTCAACGAGCCACACTGCACAGCTGGGGATTTGCTCAGCTCGGGTCGTTCATCGTGTACAAGGCCCGCCGTGCTGGCGTGCCGGTGGTCTTCGTCAACGCGAACGACACGTCCCGAACCTGTCGCAAATGTGGGTATATCGACCGGAACAACCGGGTAAGCCAAGCCGAGTTTCGTTGCCGTTCGTGTCGTTTTGCTGAACATGCGGACGTGAACGCTTCCCACAACATCGCCAGGAAAGCGGCTGTGGTGTGGGGACGCGGGGCTCAGTCAACGGCCCCTACGCTCGAGTGAGCGTTGGACGTAGCCTGCCACCGGGCAGCCAGCCCGGTGTCGGAGTTACAAGCCTGGCCTGCGGCCGGGTGGTTGACGAGGCTTGTCATCCGGGTGGTCGGCTGGCCTTAGGATAGGTCGACCAGAGTGCGGCCTATGGCATTACGCACTGGGGGCCTACTAGTCCTTGGCATGAGCGCGGATTCAGGGTGCGGACTTCGATCCGCCCCTTGACGCCATCAATGTGAGCGTTAACACTATCAGGACCTCCCCCCACTTCAACTGTTGCTCCAAAGGGAGAGCCCGTGTTTAAGAGGCTTGTCATCGTCGCCAGCACCCTTACTCTCGCCGCCGTCGCGGCCGGCTGCGGAAGCGGTTCGGGAAGTGGTGGAACCACTCTCGGATTCTCGCAGGTCGGAGCGGAGAGCGGCTGGCGCACCGCCAATACCCAATCGGTCCAGGACTCGGCGAAAGAGGCCGGGATCAATCTGAAATTCGCTGACGCGCAACAGAAGCAGGAGAACCAGATCAAGGCGATCCGGTCCTTCATCCAGCAGCGCGTGGACGTGATCGGGTTCTCCCCGGTCGTCGAATCGGGCTGGGACACCGTGCTGAAGGAGGCCAAGGACGCCAAGATCCCGGTCATCCTCACCGATCGCGCCGTGGACTCCAAGGACCCCACGCTGTACGCCACCTTCCTGGGCTCGGACTTCGTCGAGGAGGGAAAGAAGGCCGCGCAGTGGGTGATCGACACCTACAAGGGGTCCAATGAGACCGTTAACATCGCCGAGTTGCAGGGCACCACGGGCTCGGCCCCGGCCATCGACCGCAAGAAGGGCTTCGCCGATCTGATCGCGGCCGATCCTAAGTTCAAGATCGTCGTCTCGCAGACCGGTGACTTCACCCGCGCCAAGGGCAAGGAGGTCATGCAGGCGTTCCTGGCCTCGCACCAGAAGATCGACCTGCTGTTCGCCCACAACGACGATATGGCGCTCGGCGCGATCCAGGCCATCGAGGAGGCCGGTCTCAAGCCCGGCAAGGACATCAAGATCGTGTCCATCGACGGTGTGCACGATGCGCTGCAGGCCCTGGTCGACGGCAAGGAAAACTATGTCGTGGAATGCAATCCGCTGCTCGGACCCCAATTGATGGAGCTGGTCAAGAAGGTCAAGGCGGGGCAGCCGGTGGATCACCGCATCGTCACCACCGAATCCGCCTTCACCCCCGAACAGGCCGCGGCGGCCCTGCCCACCCGGAAGTACTGATGTCCGCATCGAACACCGCGCCGCTGCTGTCGATGACCGGCATCGGCAAGCGATTCGGCGCGGTGACCGCGCTGACGGCGGTGAACCTGCGCCTGTTCCCCGGCGAGATCCATGCCCTGGTCGGGGAGAACGGCGCGGGCAAATCGACACTCATCAAGGTGCTCACCGGGATTCACCCCGCCGACGCCGGGACCATCCGGCTCGGCGGGGAGCCGGTGCGCTTCAGCGGGCCGCAGCAGGCCCAGCGTGCCGGGGTGAGCACCGTCTACCAGGAAGTGAACCTGTGCCCGAACCTCTCGGTCGCGGAGAACATCTACATCGGCCGGGAACCGCGCCGGGCCGGGCTGGTGCGCTTCGACACCATGCGGAAGGCCGCCGCGGCGCTGGTCGCCCGGATGGGGCTGGACGTGGATGTGAGCGCGCCGCTGGGCTCGTATTCGCTTGCGGTGCAACAGCTCATCGCCATCGTGCGGGCGGTCGACCTGGACGCTCGGGTGCTGGTGCTCGACGAGCCCACGTCCTCCCTGGACGCGGGTGAGGCGAGCCGGCTGTTCGAGCTCATGCGGCGGCTGGCGGGGGAGGGGGTGGCGATCCTGTTCGTCACCCACTTCCTGGACCAGATCTTCGCGCTGTGTGATCGGGCGACGGTGCTGCGCAACGGAACCCTGGTGGGGGAGTACCCGGTGGCGGAGCTGACCCACAAGACCCTCGTGGGTCACATGCTCGGCAACGCGGCCGGAACCCTCGAACAGATCGAGCGCGAGAGCGCCGAGCACGATGTGCCGCGCACCCGCACCGGGGATCCGGAGACGGTGCTCACCGCCACCGGGGTGAGCGGGCGGCGAAACTCGGTCGCGCCCTTCGATTTGACGGTGCACGCGGGCGAGGTGGTCGGCCTGGCCGGGCTGCTCGGGTCCGGGCGCACCGAGACGGTGCGGCTGCTGTTCGGGGCCGATCGCGCGGTCACCGGCGACATCGCGGTCACCGGTGGCGGCGCGGGCGGCCCGCTGCGGTCGCCGCGCGCCGCGGTGTCGCAGGGCCTGGCCTACTGTCCCGAGGACCGCAAGACCCAGGGCTTGATCCTCGAACTGTCGGTGGCCGAGAACATCCTGCTCGCCGCGCAGGCCGCCCGCGGCTGGGCACGCCGCATACCGGCTCGCAAACGGGCCGAATGGGTGGCGAAATACATTGCCGCCCTGCGAATCACGCCCGCCGACCCGACCCTGCCGGTCAAGGCCCTGTCCGGCGGCAATCAGCAAAAGGTGCTGCTGGCGCGCTGGCTGGTGACCCAGCCGCGGCTGCTGATCCTCGACGAGCCCACCCGCGGCATCGATATCGGGGCCAAGGCCGAGATCCAGCGCCTGGTGCTGTCACTGTCGGAGGAGGGGATGGCGGTGGTGTTCGTGTCCGCCGAACTGGAAGAGGTGCTGCGCTTGTCGCACAAGGTCGAGGTGCTGCGGGACCGGCAGCTGGTCGCCGAGCTGTCCAATGACGCGACGCTGACCATGGACCGGCTCATGGAAACCATTGCCAGCGGGGCGATTTCATGAGCGGCCGGATTTCCGCGCTGCTGCGGCACCGGCTGGTGTGGCCGGTGCTCGCGCTGGTGGCGCTGCTGATCGTGGACGTCGTGCACACCCCCGGATTCCTGGCGGTCCGCATCCAGGACGGCCACCTCTACGGCGGCCCGATCGACATCCTGCGCTACGGCGCGCCGCTGGTGCTGATCTCGGTGGGCATGACCCTGGTCATCGCCACCCGGGGCATCGACCTGTCGGTGGGCGCGGTGGTCGCCATCGCCGGGGCGCTGGCCTGCCTGCGCATTCAGAAGCTGCGCGATCCGAGCGCGCTGGGCGGGGTCCTCGCCGCGGTCGCGCTGGCCGTGGTCGTCGCCGCGGCACTGGGGCTGTGGAACGGAATCCTGGTGGCGCGCCTGCGTATTCAGCCGATCGTGGCGACATTGATCCTCATGGTGGCCGGGCGCGGGCTGGCCCAGCTGCTCACCCAGGGGCAGATCATCACCGTCAACAGCGGCCCGTACCACGTGATCGGCGGCGGTTTCCTGCTCGCCGTGCCGGTGCCCGTGCTGATCGCGGCCGGAGTCACGGTCGGGGTCGCGCTGCTGCTGCGGCGCACCGCGCTCGGGCTGCTGCTGGAATCGGTCGGCGGCAATGCCGAAGCCTCACGGCTGGTGGGCATCCGGGCCGGTGGGCTGATCACCGGGGTGTACGTGGTGTGCGCCTGCTGCGCGGCGGTGGCCGGGCTCATGATCAGCTCCAATGTGTCCGCCGCCGACAGCAACAATGCCGGACTGTGGATCGAGCTCGACGCCATCCTGGCCGTCGTGCTCGGCGGCACGGCGCTCACCGGCGGCCGGTTCCATCTCGGCGGAACGGTGCTGGGCGCGTTGGTGATCCAGACGCTGACCACCACCATCTACACCATCGGCGTGCCCCCGGAGACCACGCTGCTGTTCAAGGCGCTGGTCGTGATCGCGGTGTGCCTGGTCCAGTCACCGGTGTTCCGGGCCAAGGTGTTCCGCGCCCGATCCGAGCGGCGGAGCGCGACGGCGACCGTATCCGAGGCCGACGACGGCGCGACGGCCGCCGCGCCCAGCGAGCAGGAGGCGATCCATCGATGAGCGCACCCGTCACGACGGCGGCCGATCCGGTCGCGGCACTGAAAAATGTTGTGCTGCACGGCGAACGCTACACACCCGTGCTGGTCACCGCGGTGCTGTTCGTGGTCATGTACGGGATCGGCGTGGCCCGCTACCCGGCGTTCGGTTACCCGCAGGTCTTCGTGAACCTGTTCATAGACAACGCGTTTCTGCTGGTGCTGGCCGTCGGCATGACCTTCGTGATCCTCACCGGCGGCATCGACCTGTCTGTCGGCGCGGTGCTGGCGGTGAGCACGGTGATCTCGGCGTGGCTGGTCACCGTGCACCACTGGCCCGCGCCGGTGGTCATGGTGCTGATCCTGGTGGGCGGCACCGTGTTCGGCGCGGGCATGGGCGCGGTGATCCACTACTTCGAGATCCAGCCGTTCATCGTCACCCTGGCGGGCATGTTCCTGGCGCGCGGGCTGTCGTATGTGATCAGCACCGACTCGATCACCATCATCGATCCGACGTACACCCACCTGGCCCAGCAGCGAATCCACCTGGGCTCCAGCGTGTTCGTATCGGTGGGCATGCTGGTGGCGCTGGCGGTGGTCGCGGGCGCCTTCGTGGTGCTGCACTACACCCGCCTGGGCCGCACCGTCTACGCTCTCGGCGGCAATGAGCAGTCCGCGGTCATGATGGGACTTCCGGTGGCGCGCACCAAGATCGCCGCCTACGCCATCAGCGGCGCCTGCTCGGCGCTGGGCGGCATATTGTTCACCTTCTATACGCTCTCGGGCTGGAGCCTGCACGCGGTCGGCATGGAACTCGACGCCATCGCGGCCGTGGTCATCGGAGGCACCCTGCTCTCCGGCGGCAGCGGCTTCGTCCTGGGCTCGGTGCTGGGCGTGCTCACCCTCGGCCTCATCCAGACCATCATCAGTTTCCAAGGGACGCTGAGCTCGTGGTGGACCAAGATCGTCATCGGGGCGCTGCTGCTGGTGTTCATCCTGCTGCAGCGTGTGCTCGGCGGTCGGACGCGTGGTCAAGGATGAGCCCGATGCGGCGGGGCTATGCGATCAGGATCGATTGCGGTGCATCGAGATTCGGTCCGTCGAGGTCGAGCGTGGCGAGCGCCTTGGCGAGGGCCGCGGCGGGCGGGGAGAGTCGGCCGTCGGGTGTGGCCAGCGCGATATCCCAGTGCAGAGGTGGGGTGACCGCGATCGTCGTCAGGTCCGGATGCCAGGCGGCGGCCACGGCGGGGAGCAGGGTGACGCCCGCTCCCGTGCGGGCGAGATCCATGGTGGTGCTCAGCGAGTCGACCTCGTAGGGGTCGGTCGGGCGAATACCGGCGGTGTCGAGTGCGAGGTCGACAATCTGGCGCAGGGCACTCTCGGGGTCGTGCAGGATCAGCGTCTGGCCGGCCAGGTCGGCGACGGCTACCTGTTGGCGGCTCGCGAGCGGATGGTCGGGCGCGCAGACCAGCACCAGCGGTTCGTGGTGAATATTGCGCAGCCGGATTCCGGGCGGGGGCTGCGGCGGCGGCGCGATCAGCCCGACTTCGACGGATTTCTCGGCGATCGCCCGGGCGATGCTCACGGACAGACCGGTTTTCACGCGGACCCTGATAAGTGGATGCTCGTCGCGAAAACGGGTGATGAAGGCGGGCAGATCCAGAATGCGCGAGCATCCCTCGTGGATGTGCAATTCGACCGTGCCCGAAGGGTTCGTGGTGAATTGGGCGGTGACCTCGCGGGCGCGCTGCGCGGCGTCGAGGGTGGCATTGGCCTCGGCCAGCAACGCGGTGCCGGCCGGTGTCAGCACGACCGCCGGTGGGGTGCGGTCGAACAATTGGACGCCGAGTTCGCGTTCGAGTTTCGCGATGCCGGAGGACACCGCCGATTGCACGACATGTACGCGGGCCGCGCCGCGCGAGAAACTGAGTTCCTGCGCTACTGCGACAAAATATTCCAATTGCCGCAATTCCATCGGATCAATGTGCCATTCCATGGGCCTTCACCTCAATAGCTGCCGACCAGTTTTGTGAAGACGATCACATTCGATCGATAGCTGCGGGTGGCGGTGTCGAAACTGCCGCCGCAGGTGACCAGTTGCAGCTCGGCATCGCCGTGGTCGCCGTAGACCTGCTGATTCGGGAACGCGTCCTTGCTCACCGTCATGGTGTGGTCGACCTGGAAACGCAGGGTGCTGCCGTCGGTGCGGGCCACCTCGACCAGATCTCCCGCCGTCAGCTCCCCGAGCCGGAAGAAAACCGCCGGGCCGCGATAGGAGTCGACGTGGCCGAGGATGACCGCGGACCCGCGGTCGCCGGGCGCGACGCCGGGGCGGTACCAGGACGGGCGGACGAAGGTCGCCGGATCGTCCACGGTGCCATCGGATTTGAGGCCGATGGAGTCGAGGTCGGTGGCCAGGCCGAGCTTCGGGATCATGAGGGTCCGCGGGTCGGAGTGGGAGCGCGCCGGAGCGGCCGCGAGCGGAGCCTGCAGACGGGTGTCGGCGTGGGCGGGCGGGGCCTGCACCTGGTGGAGGCCGGGATCGCCCCAGAACAGCACGACGGCGCTCACACCGATCAGGATCATCACCAGGACCGCGATCCGGTGGCGGAGATTCACCGCGACGGAGTCCGAGGCGCCCGGCCGATGCGGGTGGCTCACCGGACCGCGTCCGAGGCGTGGTTCGGACGACGCGAGACGAGGACGCCCGCGCCGATCACCGTCAGCAGTCCGAACATGCTCAGCAGGGAACGGTCCGAGGCGATCAGGCCGCCGTCACCGGTCTCGGGGTGACCGGTCGGAATCGGGTAGTGCGAACCGGACCACTGCGAGGTGAGGCCATCGGTACCGGCTGCCATATAGGCGCTGTCGAAACCATCCGCGGCGTCCGCGGAGGTGCCGGCCGTGCCCGCGTCCCCGTGGCCGGGCGCGGTTCCCACTCCCGGATGTGTGCCGGGCCGAACGACGGTCGGTGCGCCGACGCCCAACGGGATTGCGCCGGAACCGACTCCGAGCGCGAGCGCCCCGCCCGCCGCCGCGCTGCCGAGCGCCGCGCTACCGACCGCGGCACTGCCCACCGCGGCGCTGCCCACCGCGGCGCTGCCGACGGCCGCACTACCGACCGCCGCACTGCCGACCGCGCTGCCGAGCCCCAGTCCGACGGCGCCCGCGCCCGCGCTGCCCAATGCGTCCGCGCTGCCGGTGGCCAGGCCGCCCGCGGCGGCGCTGCCCAGGTCCAGCCCGGCCTCACCGGCGCTGCCCAGGGCCGCGGCGCTGCCGGAGTCGGAGCTGCCGAGGGCCAGTTCGGTGCCCGCCTCGGTCCCGGCGCCCAGGGCGGCCGCGCTGCCCGAGCCGAGCGTGTCGGCGCTGCCGAGCGCCAGGTCCGTGCCGGCGCCCAGGGCGCCCGCGCTGCCCGAGTCCAGGGCGGTGCCGAGGCCGAGCGCGAGTCCGGTGTCGGCGCTGCCGGTGTCGGCGGCCACCGTCGCGCCCAGGGCGGCGGATCCGGTGTCGATGGCCGCGTCCGCGAAGGCGGAGGGGCGCCGAGAACGGCCAGGGTGGTGACGGCGGCCAGTTCGCCCAACAGGATCCGGGTGCTGTGAGTTGCCTTGCGGTGCTTGGCGATCGTTGTCTGCATCAGCTTCTCTCATCCAGTGGAGGAAGGGAGAGGTTCAGCGGCTTCCTTGCCGGATGTCACTCTCACCGGGATCGAGCGGTGTGCTCGAATCGAGCATCGATCCCGGCGATCCGGTGCGTCCAACGCACAACGGTGATCGCGCCGATCTCGAGTCGCGATACCGACCGCTCGCGCGGACGTCGCTGACCAGCGGAGGAGACCCGGCTCACGCCCGCTGTGTGACCCAGTCGGAGGGGAGCGCGAGGACCAGGCGGGCCCCGCGGGAGCGCGGTTCGCGTGCGGTGAGGGTGCCGTGGTGGGCGGCGGCGATATCGCGGGCGATGGCGAGTCCGAGCCCGGTGCCGCCCGCGTCGCGGCTGCGGGACTCGTCCAGGCGGGTGAAGCGGGTGAAGACGCGTTCGCGTTCGGGCGCGGGGATCCCGGTTCCGTCGTCGCACACCTCGAGCACGGCGGTATCCCCGATTGTGGTGACGGTCACCGTGATTCGGGATTCGGCGTGCCGCTGGGCGTTGTCGAGGAGGTTGTCGAGGACGCGGGCGAGCTGTCCGCGGTTGCCGCGCACCGGAATCGGCGCGGGCGCGTCGAGGGTGACGGGCACCCGGCCGTCGGGGCGGGCGCGCAGGGTGTCGGCGGCCAGGGCGGCGAGATCCAGGGTGACCCGGTCGGCGTGCTGCCCGGCGTCCAGGCGTGCGAGCAGCAGCAGGTCATCGGCGAGCTCCTGGACCCGCAGCACATCGCCGAGCAGATCGGGGCCGTCCAGCAGTTCGGGGTGCGCGATCGCCAGCTCGACGTGGGCGCGCAGGGCGGCGATGGGGTTGCGCAGTTCGTGGGAGGCGTCGGCGACGAAGCGCCGCTGCCGGTCCATGGAGTGCTCGAGGCGATCGAGGGTGTCGTTCATGGTGATCGACAGCCGGGCGATCTCGTCGCGCGAGGCGGGCACCGGAACCCGGCGGCCCAGATCGTGTTCGGTGATCTCGGCGACCTCGGCGCGAATGGCCTCCACCGGGCGCAGCGCGCGGGCGGTGGCGGCCCAGGTGACCGCGCCGACTAAGGCGAGCAGTACCGGGATGCCGGGGATCATCGAATGGCGGATCAAACGCTCGGCATGCTCGGCGGTCTCCAGCGAGGTGCCCGCGTACACCGTCGCGGGGGTGCCGTAGGCGGTCGTGCGGACCGCGACCACCCGGTAGGGATGGTCCTGCCCGTCGGTGCTCGCCCGGATATCGCGTGCCGCCGTCGGGTGATTCGGCGCGGGTTCGAAGGCGGCGACGGGCGGCTGGCCGGTGAGATTGTGGCTGGCGGCGAGGATGCGGCCGTCGTCGGCGACGACCTGCAGCAGGCTGTCCTCGCCCTCGGGGATGGCCAGCCGTTGCGTGAGCGTGCCGTCCGCGGCGGCCCGCGCGACGGCCTGGGCGCGGGTCGTCGCGGTCCGCTCGGCCGAGGCGACCAGGCCGTGGCGGGTCACCTCGAGCAGGCCCGCGGCGGCGGCCAGCAGGGCGACGGTCACGATGGCCAGCGCGCCCGCCGTGGTCTTCACCCGGACCGAGGCGTGCGGAAATCGGCGCGGGCTCACGCGGATTCGGTCTCGGCGGGCACCAGCCGGTAGCCCAGGCCGCGCGAGGTGTGCAGGAGTTTGCGGGCGCGATCGGCGAAGGGCTGGTCGATCTTGCGGCGCAGCGCGCTGACGTGCACCTCCACCACATTCGGGTCGCCGTCGGCGGGCAGGTCCCACACCTCTTCGAGCAGAGCGCCTTTCGAGATCGTGATGCCGGGGCTGCGGGCCAGTGCGGCCAGGAGGTCGAATTCCTTTGCGGTCAGCGGTATCTCGGTGCCCAGACGGGTGCATCGCCGGGATTGGGGCAGGAGTGCCAGATCTCCGACCCGGACCGTATCGGCTCGGCCACGGCTGCCGCGGCGCAGCAGAGCGCGCAGCCGAGCCTGCAGGATCAGATAGGAGAAGGGTTTGGTCAGGTAGTCGTCGGCGCCGGTGTCCAAACCCTCGGCGACGTCGTATTCGCCATCCTTGGCGGTCAGCATGAGGATCGGCGTCCACAGTTCGGCGGCCCGGATCATGGAACAGACGCGGTGCCCGTCCATGCCCGGCAGCATCACGTCGAGGATGATGGCGTCGTATTCCTGCTCGAGCGCGAGTCGCAAACCCTCGTTGCCGTCGTGGGCGACATCGACGCGTAGGCCCTCCGCCTCGAAGCCGCGGCGCAGGACCTTGGTCAGTGACACCTCGTCCTCGACGATCAGGATGCGGCTCATCCCGTCGACCCTAGGAAGGCCCGAGACCGCTTGTCTTGGGGCATTTGTCCCGAAGATCAGAATCGGGGGACGTGCACCGACCAGTCGTAGTGATCGCGGCCGAAGTCGTGCGAACGCTCGCGAACGCGCTCGGGCCAGTCGGTTCCGGCCGGATCGCGGCGGTCGACGGCCGTGTCGCGACGGTAGTCGCCACGGCGGTCGTGGTCGCGGCGGTCGTTGTCGCGGTCGGTGTCGTGGCGGACCACGGCCGCCGATCGCGCATCGACGTCGATCTCGTGTCGCGTTGTGCCGTCGGTGATTTCGATACTCCACTCCGGCCGGTTCTCGGTGCCCTGGATCGACACCTCGCTGACGAATCCGCGATCGACGGCGGCGAGTGCGATGTTCGCGGCCTCCGCGCGGTCGACCGTCGCCGCGGCGAGCTTGCCCAGCGGGATCTGCAGATAGGAGCGGGCCTGGTCGGGCATGCGGTCGGCGCGGCTGCCGAGCAGCGCTCCGGTGGCGGCATCGACCGACACGTTGTGCACGCGCGGCTCCGGGGTCATCACATCGACCTCCCAGGCACCGTCTTCCAGCTCCAAATCGGTGACCACCCCGCCCGGGATCGACCGTTCGGCCGTGGCGGCGGCGACCGCCCACGCGACCGCCGGTCCACCCGTCTCGACCGGCGCGCTCAGGTTCTCGGTGGCGGTCTGTGCGGGTGCGGTGGTGGCGGCGACGCGCTTGACGTCCACTCCGGAGTCCGTGGCGGCGCTGCACGCCACCGATCCCAGGGCGAGCCCGGCCAGGGCCGCCGCCGCGATGGCACGGCGACTCGACGAGAACAGTGGGCGGCGGTTCATCTGATACTCCTTCATCGTTCCGGCGGGCAGTTCCGACTCCGGAGCTGCCGATGCGTGAACGATCCCGCCGCCTCCTGAACCATCCCTGAAGATGTCTGAAGATGCCTTCAGCTTCGCCGATGAATTCGACGGGCTCGGCCGGTCATAACGGGCACAACGAATTTCGAAAGGGCTTTGCCATGACCGATTCGAAGACCGAACGCGCCCGGCAAGCGATCGTCGAACACACCCGGCGCCTGGCCGAATCGGCCGCCGCGGCCGGGCCCGACGCCGCCGTGCCGACCGCGCCGGAGTGGACCGTCACCGAGCTGGTCGAGCATGTGGGCCAAACCCAGAACTGGGTCGCGGAGATCATCGAGCGGCGGATCACCGACCCCATGCAGTTGCCCATGGAGATGGTCGCGCTGCCCGCCGATCCTGGCGAATGGCAGGCGTGGCTGGCGGAGTCCGCACAGCGGGTCGCGAACGCGTGCTCCGATGACGCGCTCGACGCGCCGGTGTTCAACCCCGCCGCCGACGGGCGGTCCGGGACTCGATTCTGGCTGTCCAGCATGCTCAACGAGGCGGTCGTCCATGGCACCGACGCTGCCGCCGCGGCGAAGCGACCGGTCGATATCGACTCGGATATCGCCGCCGCACTCATTACCAATCACTTCGCGATGCTCACCGCCCCCACCTGGGCGATGCAGCGGCCCGAATCCGCCAGCGCCATCCAGGGCACCGGGCAGCGGCTGCAATGGCTGGCCACCGACATCGCCCAGGGCGCCGGCGCCTGGTCCATCGAACGTCGTCCCGACGGGGCAACGTGGCAACCCGGAACCCATTCCGCCGACGTAACGGTAAGCGGCCCAGCACAATCCCTGCTGCTGATCCTGACCCGACGACTCCCGCTCGCCGCGGCCGCCGACATCACCGTCGACGGCGACTACGTCCTGGCTCAGCACTGGCTCGACAACACCGCCCACGTCAGTGGCTGAGCGCCGCCGAGCGATCTGATCCGCGGCGAGCCAACTGTCCGTAAACCGCTGTGCGGCAGGCGTAATGCGGGTAGCGTGACCGTCCACGCGTCCGGGGTGTGCGGTGTTCGGCGGCGGAGGAGTGTTGGGTACCGCGTGAGTGAGTTCGATGTCAGAGTCAGCGCCGACCACCGCGAGTAGCGGGACGGTCGAGGCCGGTACCCGGGTCCCCATCTACACCGCCGAATTCGCGGCCGACCCGCATCGGGTCTACCGCGAACTGCGCGCGAAGTACGGCGCCCTGGCGCCGGTAGATCTCGCGCCGGGCGTGCCCGCCACCCTGGTGCTCGGATATCGCACGGCGGTAAGGATTCTCAACGATCCCGAACGCTTCCCCGCCGATCCGCGGACCTGGCAGGCCGGTATCCCGCCCGACTGTCCCGTGCTGCCCATGATGCAGTGGCGGCCCAATGCCCTGCGCAGCGCCGGGGCCGACCACGCTCGGTATCGGCGGACCAATACCGCCGGGTTGACGGGTATCGACCAGTACCGGTTGCAGGGCACGGTGGCTCAGGTCGCGGTCTCGCTGATCAACGAGTTCTGTGTCGTCGGATCGGCGGATCTGGTGCGCGACTACGCGTTTCCGCTGGCCTTCCGGGTGCTCAATCAGCTGCTCGGCTGCCCGGTCGAGATCGCGGCGCAGGCGGCCGAGGGTTTCCGGGCCATCTTCGAGGGTGTCGGTGCCGACCGCGGCAACAAGCTGCTCACTGATGCTCTGCTGCGACTGACCCTGCACAAGCGGGCCCACCCCGGCGACGACGTCACCACGCGCATGGTCACCCACCCGGAGGGGCTCAGCGATGTCGAGATGGTGCATCAGCTGGCCACGCTCTACGGCGCGGGCATCGAGCCGCAACAGAATCTGATCGTCAACGCGCTGCTCCTGCTCCTGACGGACGACCGTTTCGGCGACAGCGCCCTCGGCGGCAGCCTCTCCACCCGCGACGCCCTCGACGAGGTGCTCTTCGACGACCCGCCGATGGCCAACTTCTGCATCAGCTTCCCGCCGCGAGACGTATTCGTCGACGACTGCTGGCTCCCCGCCCACCGACCGGTCGTAATCAGCATGGCGGCCTGCAACAACGACCCCGCCATCCGCCCCGGCCAATTCACCGGCAACCGCGCCCACCTGTCCTGGGGCGCCGGCCCCCACATCTGCCCCGCCCGCTCCCTGGCCTACCTGATCGCCCAGGAAGCCCTCGACCAACTCCTCGACGCCCTCCCCGAAATCCGCCTGACCCCCACCGAATTAACCTGGCGCCCAGGCCCATTCCACCGCGCCCTAACCGCCCTCCCGGTGCACTTCACCCCCTCGCCCCCGCTC
>NZ_BAAFGR010000092.1:0-31385 GCF_041154655.1 Nocardia sp. JMUB6875 | reverse complement strand
GGCGCTGTGGGAGTTCTACGGCTGCAGTGAAGCGGGCACGATCACCTGGATCGGCGCGAGTGAATGGCTCGCACACCCCGGCAGTGTCGGACGCCCCGCCGACGGGTCGGCGGTCACGATCGCCGACGAGCACGGAAACCCGTTGCCCGCCGGGGAGATCGGGCGCGTGTACGTGCGCGGCGCGGACTACTGGCCCACCTTCGAATACCTCAACCAGGGCGCCCCGGCCTCGCCCCTGGCGGGCCTGCTGTGGGTCGGGGACCTCGGCTACCTCGACGCCGACGGCTACCTGTTCCTGACCGGCCGGGACAGCGAAGTGGTGATCCGCGGCGGCGTCAACATCTACCCCGCCGAGATCGAGAACGCCCTCATCGCCCTCGAAGGCGTCGAAGATGTCGCGGTGTTCGGCGTCCCCGACGCCGGTGACCTCGGCGAGGCGGTCGCCGCACACATCCAGCCCCGGCCCGGCGCGAACCTCACCGCGGACACGGTGCGCGAGGCGCTGACCGCACAACTGGCCGACTACAAGGTCCCCGCCCACATCCGCATCGTCGACTCGCTGCCCCGCGACGACAGCGGCAAGGTCTACAAGCGCCAGCTCCAGACCGCCTACACCGCAGGCGAATTCATGTAACAGCAACCAGTGGTCACAACTCGTTTCGGCGACATCCGAAACAACACTTACCAGGATTGACAACCCGGTCGCGCCGAGGGAATGCGAATCACATTCTCGATACCGCAATACCAGTGTTCAAACGCCCATTCACTGATCTATTGTCTCCTCGGGGGATTCGGTGACCACGTCGACCGCGGCCTGTCTCGCGGTTTCGCGCGGGTCGGGGGAGGGATCGGTGTGGACATCGGACGAGGATCCCGCCATCCACATCGACAGTAAGGAATGCGAGTCACATGGAACTGCTCATGATCTTCTTCCAGCGCGCCCTGCAGGTGGCAAACGCGGGATCTTCCTGGGCCAACGCCCAGCGCCACTGACCGAGTAGTACTGCGTCGGCCCCCGCTCGGGGCCGACTCAATGGTCGGGGCGGCAGCCGGTATCGGGGGCCGGTAGCCGCCCATGGACCAAGTAGTCGATGACCGTGGCCGTCGCGCAGGCGCTGGTGGCCGGAATCGAGCCGGGTAGCCCGGCGGGCATGGTCTCGGGCAGCGCCAGGTGACGTTGGGCGCCGGCGACGGTGACCAGGCGGGAATCGGGGATGGCGGCGTGCACCGCCAGCGCTCCGGAAATCGGCGTCACCGGATCCTTCTCGTTGGCGATCAGCAGTGCCGACGCGATACCGCTCAACGGCGCCGGGTTCGGGTCGCGGTGCGGTGCGGGCCAGAAGGCGCAGGGCGCGGTGAAGCCCATCCCGAGGTAGGTCAACGGGGCCTGAGCCGCGAGTCGCTGTGCGGCGTTGACGATCTCGTCGAGGTCGTGACTCCAGCCGAAGTCATTGCAATTGCGGGCCGTCCACCAGCCGGACCGGGAACCGGCTTCCATCAGGTCCTCACCGAACAGACCGATGAGTGGCGTCAGCCGAAATGTCATGGCCACGTTCAACTGTGTGGCCAATGACGGTCGATCCATCGCGTCGCGCAGAGCGAGCAGCTTGCGCTCCAACCCCTCGAACGGTCCATTGTCGACGCCAAACAGCGCCATGTTCAGGTCGTTCCCGCTGAACGTCCGGTCCAGCGGCAGCGTGATCGGGTGGGCTGCCAGGTCGGCGCGCATGCGGGTGAGCGCGGCGAGGACGGCCTCGCGACTGTCGCCGAACGGCGTGGCCCGGGTGGCGAGCCAAGGCGCGAACGCGTCCTCGATCGTCTTCTGCTGGTGCAGGGTTCGATCCCGCACACCGTCGGCGAGGGATACCGCCGGATCGACGATCGAATCGAGCACCAGCCGGTCGATACGATCCGGAAATGTCCGCGCCAGCTCCAAACCGAGCTCGGTCCCCTGCGACGCGCCGAGGTAACTCCAGGTGGGCGCATCCAACAGCGTGCGCACCAGATCCAGGTCCCGCACCGTCTGCCAGTAGTCGATAACCCCGAGCGTGGTAGCGCCGTCCGGTGTCCGCGCCGACCGCTGCACACAGGACTCGACCCAAGCCCGCGCCTGCGACAGCTGCGCGCGCACCGACTCGGCTGAGAAATCGAGCAGGTCGATGCCATCGTTGCGGCCGGTGCCCAGCAATTGCGGGTCACCGGAACTGTTCTCGTCACAATCGGCCGCAATGCTCGACTGCCTGGTACCGCGCAGATCGAACCCGATCAGATCGTAGGAGTCACGCAGCTCCGGAAACGCCGTGGCCCACTGCACCGGATTCACCAGGGTGCCCGCTCCCGGCCCGCCCGGACTGGTCAACAGCGGATGCCGCGCACCCCGCCCCGGCAGCCGCGAGATCTCGAAGGTCGCGGTCGGTCCCGCGGGATCCGACCAGTCCAGCGGTGTCCGCACGGTCGCGCATTCCAGCCCGTCCAGGAGCACCGTGCGCGCCGCGGCGGTCACCCGGCCGTCCAGCACCTTCTGAATCGCCGTCTCGCCGCACGGTTTCCACATCAGGCTCTGATCCGAGCCGTTGTCGGCGTGGGCACTCCCGCCCGAAAGGCTCAGCGCGAGAACCAGAGTGGCGACAAGAGAACCCACCGAACGCCGCACAGGCACATCCCCCTCATCCTGTACCCGACCGCTGCCAACCTAACCGGTCTGCTCCCGAGCCGCCACCGCTGGTTCAGAGCCAGCCGGCTTGTTGGGCTATGCGGATGGCGTCTACTCGGGTGCGGGCTTGGAGTTTGGTGGCTGCGGCGGCCAGGTAGTTGCGGACGGTGCCGTAGGAGAGGTGGAGTTGGGCGGCGATTTGTTTGGGGTCGGCGCCGCTGGCCAGGCAGCGTAGGACGTCTACTTCGCGGTCGGTGAGGGGGTTGGCGGGGCCGCGGAGGGCGGTGAAGGCCAGGGTCGGGTCCAGGACGCTGCCGCCGGCGGCGACGGTGCGGACCGCGTGCAGCAGGTCGCGGCGCGAGCTGTCCTTGAGGACGAAGCCGGACACTCCGATATCGATGGCGCGCCGGACATGTCCGGGGCTCGCCAGCGAGGTCAGCACCAGGACCCGGCAGTCCGGGTGGTCGCGGAGGATCTCCGAGGCGGCGGTGAGGCCGTCCTTGCCGGGCAGGTCGATATCCAGGATGGCGAGATCGATCGGCTGCTTCGCGACGGCCGCGGCGATGCCGTCACCGTCCTCCAGGACGGCGACCACCTCCAGGTCGTCCTCCAATTCCAAAGAGGCCACCAGGGTTTCGCGCAGCAGCCGCATGTCCTCGGCGATCAACACTCTGATCACGTGATACCACTCCTCACCCGCGGCCGGATCGCTCGAGCCGTTCGATTTGCCCGAGACCGCCCGGCCGGTATGCAATCATCGCGTGTCGCTGCTCTCGAGGTCGACCGGGTACCTGTTCCTGGTCGTCTACGCCCTCTCGGTCGTCGTCGGCGGGAACGGCATCGCCGCCGCCTGCTGTGTTGTCGTGCAGGCGATCCTGCTGGTGATCGCGCACCGGCGGCCGGGGAACCTGCCCGTCCTGATCGCGCAGGCGGTGGCGGCATACCTGCCCATCGCCTTCCTGGGCGCGGCGGCACTCAACCTCGACTGGCTGCTCGCCGCCACCCTCCTGCTGGGCCCGCGACAGCGCGTGCGCTGGTTCGGCTTCGGCGTCGTGACGCTCGTCTCCGGTCCCGCCCACCACGGATTGCACGCGGGCGGTGAGGCTTACGCGCACGCCTACGTGGCGACGGCGGCCGTCGGCCTGGTGGTCTACAGCCTGCTGCGGCTCCCCGATCTGCTCGATCGCCTGAGCTCGACGCAGGAGGAACTGTCCCGCGTGGTCCGCTCCGAGGAGCGGCTGCGGGTGGCCCGCGATCTGCGCGCCGGGCTCGGCGAGCAGATCACCGAGGTGCTGGAACGCTTGCGGCGCACACGAACCGAACTCGCGGAGGACCCGGAGCGGGCGCGCGACACGGCCGACGACGTGGCCGACCGCACGCGCACCATCGTCGCGGTCATGCGCCGCACCGCGGCCGCCCAGCACGATCTCGACCTGCCCTCACCGGATCCGGCGCCGGTCGCGCGGCTGGTCCCCCGGCTGGCGATGACCGCGCTGGTGGCCGGATTGATCGCCATGACCGCGAATCAGGTGCTGGAGATCCCGGAGTACCGGCTCGCCAACGCGATCGGCGGCGTCACGTTCACGGCGCTGCTGGTGGCGCAGGTGGTCTGGACGCGATACGCGGTGGTGCTGCTGTGGGCGCAGGTGGTTCTCACCCTGGTTCCGCTGCTGTGGCTGGGCCCGTACTGGTGCTCGTGGCTGAGCCTGCTCGCGGTGGCCGCGCTGCTACGCGAGCGCGCGCCCTGGGTGGTGGCGGCGATCGGCCTGATCGCGCTGCGCGCGGCCTTCGCGGAGCCGACCGGCGAGCTCGCCGAACCGGCCGGTTGGGTGTTCCTGGCGCTGGAGGCGACGCTGTGCCTCTACGGCCTGGCCCGATTCCGGCAGCTCTCGCTGCAGCTGAACCGCACCCGGGCCGAACTGGCCACCCGGACAGCGCACCTCGAACGCCTGCGCCTGGCCCGCGACATCCACGACCTGCTCGGCCTGACCCTGTCGGTGCTGGCGCTGAAATGCGATCTCATCGGCGAACTGATCACGCGAGATCCCGTGCGCGCGGCATCCGAGATCGATCAGGCGCTGCGCATCGCGGCCGATGCGCGCTTCGAGGCCCTCGCCCTCACCGACGAATGCGCGGCCCGCTCGCTGCGCGACGAATTCGACTCGGCCCGCTCGATACTCGTCGCCGCCATCGAGACCGTCAGCATCGACTGCGACGACCAACTGCCCGAACGCGCCGACCGCGTCCTCGCCCCGGTGGTTCGCGAGGCCGTGACCAATGTGCTGCGCCACAGCACCGCGACCCGCGTCGCGATCTCCTGCCGCAGCCGAGATCGGCTGGTACAGCTGAACATTCACAACGATGGGGTCGAACCTACCGCGAACCCGGACGGCTCGGGTCAGGGCCTGCGCAATATGCGCGCCCGCGTGCTCGACGCGGGCGGCTCCTTCGAAACCTCCATCGACGACGGCGAATTCCGCCTCGAGGCCGCGGTCCCCTGCTGACCCGTGCATTCCGCACGGCCGACCCCTGCCGGATGCACACCCGACCGGTGACCCCGGGCACTACCGCCGAGCGCT
Organism: Nocardia sp. JMUB6875; assembly: GCF_041154655.1. Taxonomy (NCBI): domain Bacteria; kingdom Bacillati; phylum Actinomycetota; class Actinomycetes; order Mycobacteriales; family Nocardiaceae; genus Nocardia; species Nocardia sp. JMUB6875. Next base: position 26,153 of record NZ_BAAFGR010000092.1, on the reverse strand, counting down.
GCCCACTGTGAGGCTTGCTCCTGTCCCCACCACAGCGCCGCAGAGAGCGAGGCCGCCCGGCATGGCCGTGATCAGATTGCACAGATTCCGCGTAGCCCGCGCCGACCTCGACACCCTGCTCGCCCAGCGCCGCACCCTCATCAACGGCATCCGCCGGGCCCACCCCGGCCTCACCGAGGCCCGCCTCACCCGCCTGGAAGACGGCACCTACCTCGACACCTGGCGCTGGGACACCGCCGAGCACATGCTGACCGCCATCGCCGCCGCCCAGGGCATCCCCCTCGTCGACGCCACCGAATCCCTCATGCTGGATTCCACCGCCCTGACCGGCGAGATCATCGACGAACATCCTTGACGAATCAGCCTCCTGACCTGGGAGAGAGCGGGACCTGACGGCGAGTGGCGGGCATGTCAGGTCGACGTCAGGTCGGTATCAGCGGGCGGCGCGATGGTTGTTCGCGTAACAGCCATCGCAGCCGCTGAAGGAGCTTCCGCCATGAATACTTTCGCTACCCCGGGACCGATCGCCATCGATGTCGATGTGCTCTGCGGCAATGTCACCGTCGTCGCCTCCGACCGTGCCGACACGGTGGTGGAGGTGCGGGCGAGCGATGCGTCGAAGAAGGCCGATGTGAAGGCCGCGGCGCAGACGCGGGCCGAGTTGGTCGGCGGGACGCTGAGCGTGACGATGCCGAAGAACTGGCGGACCTATACGCCGTTCGGCGGGAACGCCTCGATCGAGGTGACCGTGTTCGCGCCGGCCGGGTCGTCGTTCAAGGCCACCGCCGGTGTCGGCCACATCAGCGGCGCGGGTGAACTCGGTGAGTGCGCGGTGGAACTGGCGCTGGGCGATATCGAGATCGAACGTCCGCTCGGGTCGGTGACCGCCAAGACCTCGAAGGGCGATATCCGCATCGGCGAGGCGACGCGCGGTGTGATGCGACTGCAGACCTCGATCGGCGAGCTCGAGGTCGGCATCCGGCCGGGCAGCGCGGCGCACGTGGAGACCACTGCGCAGACCGGTTCGGTGCGCAACGATATGCGGCCGGTCGCGCCGGATGCCGCGGACACCGTGCATGTGCAGGCGCGAAACAGCGTCGGCAACATCATCATTCGGCACGCTGCCGCCGCCTGACCCACGTCGAACTCTCGGGATCAGCCATGAAACTCCAGGTAGATCGGGAGCGCTGTATCGGCGCCGGTATGTGCGCGCTGACCGCTCCCGACGTATTCGACCAGGACGACGAGGACGGCCGCGTAGTGCCGCTGACCCTCGTGCCGACGGCCGCGCAGGAGGCGGTCGTTCGCGAAGCCGTCCGGGCGTGCCCCTCCGGCGCGCTCACCATCTCCGACGAATAGTTCTGATTGCTCGAAATATCTTTCACGACAAGGAATTACGATGACCAACACGGTTCCCGTCCCGCACGGCCTCCCCATGGAACGCAATGCCGGACCCTTCGCCCCGCCCCGCGAGATCACCGAACTGCGCGACGCGCGGCCGGTCAGCCCGCTGGTATTCCCCGACGGTCACCGAGGTTGGCTCGTCACCGGTTACGACGCCGTCCGAAAGGTCCTGTCGGACACCAGATTCAGCTCCCGCCTGGACCTCGGCGTGATCCACGTGCCGTACGAGACCCCCGGCATGCCGACACCTACCGAACCCTCCCCGCAGATCCCGGGCCTGTTCGTCGCCATGGATCCGCCGGACCATACCCGCCTGCGCCGCAAGCTCACCGGCGCGTTCACCGTCAAGCGGATGAAGCAGCTGCGGGACCATATCGTCGAGATCACCGAGAACCAGCTGGACGCGATGCAGCGGTTGCCGCAGCCGGTCGACCTGGTCAAGGAATTCGCGTTGCCAGTGCCCTCGCTGGTGATCTGTGAACTGCTCGGCGTCCCCTATGCCGACCGCGACACCTTCCAGATCAACTCCGCCAAGTTCCTGCTCAAGGAACAGACCCTGGAGGAGAAGGGCGCCGCCTACGCCGCGATGACCGGCTACCTGGCCGAACTGGTGGTGGCCAAGCGTGCCGAACCGAACGAGGACATCCTCTCCGATCTGGCCCGCGACGAGGACCTGAGCATCGAGGAGCTGGTCGGCATCGCCTTTCTGCTGCTGCTCGCCGGGCACGAGACCACCGCGAACATGTTGGCGCTGGGCACTTTCGCGCTGCTCGAGCATCCGGAGCAGCTGGCCGCCGTGCACGCCGATCCGGAGCTGGTCTCCGACGCGGTCGAGGAGCTCATGCGGTTCCTGTCGGTCGCCGACATCTTCTACCGCTACGCCACCGAGGACATCGAACTCGGCGGCGAGATCATCGAACAGGGCTCGACCGTGGTGGTCTCACTGCTGGCCGCCAACCGCGATCCGGCGTTCTTCGATGACCCGGACACCCTGGACGTGCACCGCCGGGCGCGCGGCCTGGTCGCCTTCGGCCACGGCATTCACCAGTGCCTGGGCCAGCAGCTGGCCCGCATCGAGATGCGCGCCGGTTTCGAGGGACTGCTGCGCCGGTTCCCGACCCTGCGCCTGGCGATTCCTGCCGAGCAGGTGCGGCTGCGGACCGACATGAATATCTATGGCGTCCACGCCCTGCCGGTCACCTGGTCGGAGGGCACGCGCTGACCGGGCCGTCGACGGCGGTCCGGCGTCCAGGAGACGTGCACGGCAGAATGAGCCGGGTGCGTATCAGGATGCTTGGACCGCTCGACATCCGAGCAGAGGACGATCGGCCCATCGAGGTGCCCGGCGCCCGCCTGCGCGGGCTGCTGATCGCCCTCGCGCTCGAACCCGGCCGCGCCGTCTCGAAAACGAAGCTGGTCGACTGGATTTGGGGCGAACAGCCGCCCGCCGACGCGGCGAACGCCTTGCAGGCCTTGGTATCCCGGCTGCGGCGGCTGCTGCCCGAGGGCTCGATCGAGGTGCAGGCGGGCGGCTACCGGCTGGTGGTGAATCCGGACGCCGTCGACGCCGTGCGCTTCGAACAGCTCCTCGACCAGGCCCGCGGCGGTGACGACGCGCATCAGGCGCGGCTGCTGCGCGAGGCCCTCGACCTGTGGCGCGGCACCCTCATGCAGGACGTCGGGGCCCCCGACAGCGACGACCTCACCGCCGTGCTGGTCCGATTCGACGGCCTGCGGCTGGCCGCCATGGAGGACCTCTACGAAGCGGAGATCCGGCTCGGCCGCGGTCCCGAACTGATCGCCGAGCTCACCGACGCCACCACCCAGCATCCGATGCGGGAACGGCTGGCCGGGTCGCTCATGCGCGCGCTCGCCGACGCGGGCCGCGGCAATGACGCCCTCACCGCCTACGAGCGGATCCGCGAAACGCTCGCCGACGAACTGGGCGCCGACCCCTCCCCCGAACTCTCGGCCCTGCACGTGGCGCTGCTGCGCGGCGAGATCGGCGCCAAGGACACCGAGCGCAAGACCAACCTGCGCGCCGAATTGACCACGTACGTCGGCAAATACGCCGATATCGCGGTGGTCCGCGAACTCATCGCCGCGCACCGGCTCACCACCCTCACCGGCCCCGGCGGCTCCGGCAAGACCCGGCTCGCCCTGGAGACCGCGCACACCCTGCTCGACGATCTGCCCGACGGCGCCTGGCTGGTGGAATTCGCCTCCGCCGACGCCTCCGGCGATCTGGCCCAAACCGTGCTCGCCGCACTGGGTTTGCGCGATGCCCTGCTCGGCGGCGGCGCCCACGCGGAACCGATGGACCGGCTCATCGCCGCCCTGCGCGAACGCGAGACCCTGCTCATCCTCGACAACTGCGAACACGTCATCGACGCCGCGGCCGCCTTCGCCCACCTCCTGCTCGGCGAATGCCGCCGACTCCGCATCCTCGCGACCAGCCGTGAGCCGCTGGGCATTACGGGCGAGGCGCTGTGGCAGGTGGAACCGCTGAGCCTGCCCGCCGAGGGCGCGGACCCCGCCGACATCGAATCCTCCCCCGCCGTCCAGCTGCTGCTGGACCGGGCCGGAGCCGTCCGCAAGGACCTGCCCACCGACGCGGCCGCCCTGGCGACCATGGCCCGGATCTGCCGTGCGCTGGACGGCATTCCGCTGGCCATCGAATTGGCCGCGGCCCGCCTGCGCACCATGTCCCTCGACCAGCTCGCCACCCGCCTCGACGACCGCTTCCGGCTGCTGACCGGCGGCAGCCGCACCGCCATCCCGCAGCACCGCACCCTGCGCGCGGTGGTCGACTGGAGCTGGGAGCTGCTCTCCGACGCCGAGCGCACGGTGCTGCGCCGACTGGCGGTCTTCTCCGGCGGCGCGAGTCTGGAAGCGGCCGAACAGGTTTGCGCCGACGACACCGTCGAGCAGTGGGAAGTCCTCGAGCTGCTGACCGCGCTCACCGAGAAATCGCTGCTGCTGGTCACCGAGAACGGCGGCCCGCGCTATCGCATGCTCGACACCATCAAGCAGTACGCCCGCGAACGCCTCGACGAGGCCGGGGAAGCGGATCGGATACGCCGAGCGCATCTTTCGTACTTCACCGACCTCGCCGCCAAGGCCGAGCCCCGCTTGCGCCGGGCAGATCAGGTGGAATGGCTGGACGTGCTGGACCGCGAGCACGACAACCTCGCGGCGGCCATGCGCGGCGCGCTCGCGGCGGGCGAGGGCACCGAGGCCATGCGCCTCGCGGCGGCCGCCGGGTGGTACTGGTGGCTGGCCGGGCACAAGGCCGAGGGCCTCGAATTCGTCACCGCCGCCGCGGAACTGCCCGCCGAGGTGGACGTCGAGACCAGGGTCACGGTCTACGGACTGGTCTCGCACTTCCTGTCCTCCGGGCCGAACGACCAGCGCCTGATGCAGGAATGGATCCACAAGGCCTACGAACTCAGCCCCGGCGACGGCGGCCACCACCCGACGGTGGCGCTCATCGCCGCCCTGGAGCGCCTGTTCCAGGGACCGGAGGCAATGCTGACCGCGTTCGAACCGCAACTCTCCGACGAGGATCCGTGGGTGCGGGCGCTGGCCCGATTGCAGATGGGCAAGATGCGGGTCGTCCTCGGCCAGGACGGGCCGGAGGTGGACGAATACCTCGAGGCGGCGCTCGCGGAGTTCCGGGCCATCGGTGAGCGGTGGGGCATGTCCTTCGCGCTGACCGAGGTGGCGGATCGTCTGGCCATGCGCGGCGAATTCGTCTCCGCCTGTGAGCTTTTGGAGCAGGCCGTCGGCGTCGTCGCCGAGGTCGGCACGCTCGAGGACATCGTGCGCATCCGCTCCCGGCAGGCCCAGTTGTATTGGCTGCTGGGTGATTCGGAGGCCAGTGCGACCGCCATCGACCAGGCCCAGCGGGCGGCGGATCGCGGCGGATGGCCGAATGCGCTGGGCGAGGTCGCCCTGGCGAAGGCCGAACTGGCCCGCTTGCGCGGTGACGCCGAGCAGGCATACCACCAAATCGACCGTGCCACCGCCCTGTTCGACGACGGGAAGGAACAGCCCTTCGTCACCGCGGTGATCAATAACCTGCGCGGCTACCTCGCCGAGGACCTCGACCGAGCCCGGGAACACCACGCCGCCGCCCTGCAAGCCGCCGGCGAATCGGGCCACGCCCAGCTGATCGCCCAGATCATCGTCGGTATCGCGGATCTCGCGCTGCGCGCGAACCACGCCGACCAGGCCGCCCGGCTGCTCGCCGCGAGCATCGCGGTGCGCGGGCTGCCCGATCACTCGCTCCCCGACGCCGACCGCATCGAACGGGAAACACGACAACGCCTCGGCGAAGCGAACTTCACCGAGGCGTCGCGGGAGGGGTCGGAGGCGAACTGGGCCGAGCTGGCCGAGCTCACGCTCGCTTGTTGAACGTGGCACGCGACCACAGGTATCCGACGATGGCGAACCCGGCGGCCCAGGCCAGCGCGGCGGCGGTGTAGCCGCCCGACGGATGTCCGGTGAGAAACCCGCGCAGGGATTCGATGATCGGTGTGAAGGGCTGGTACTGCGCGAACTGCCGCACACCCTGGCCCATCTTGTCGGCCGGCACGATCGCGCTGCTCAGGAAGGGCAGCATGATCAGCGGCACCACCGACATGCCCGCGGATTCCGGGGTCTTGGCCGCCATGCCCAGCGCCACCACGAGCCAGGAGGCCGCGAACGAGGTCGCCAGCAGCACGCCGATCGCGCCGAGCCATTCACCCGCGCTCGCCGGTGAGCGGAAGCCCAGGGCGAAGGCCACGCCGAGCACCGCGACGATGGCGATCACATTGGTGATGATGGTCGCCGCCACGTGGCCGGTCAGCACCGCGCCGCGGGAGACGTCCATGACCTTGAACCGGTTGATGACGCCCTTGGCCATATCCGAGCTCACCGAGACCGCCGTGCCGGAGAGTCCGTAGTTGATGGCCAGCAGCAGCATGCCCGGGGTCGCGTAGTCGATGTAGTGGCCACCGACATTGAAGGCGCTGCCGAACACGTAGACGAAGATCAGCAGCATCATCACCGGCATCAGCGCGGCATTGAAGACGGTGACCGGGTTGCGGAGGATGTGTTTGAAGTTGCGGCGCAACATGATCGACGAATCGCCGATCGACGCCGACAGGCTGGACTGGGGAAGGGTCGCGGTGCTCATTGTGCTTCGGCCTCCGTGGTGGCGTGCCCGGTCAGGGCGAGGAAAACGTCATCGAGATCAGGGGTGTGGATGGAGACCTCTTCGGCCTCGAGCGAGTGGTCGGCGAGCCGATCCAGCAGGGCGCGCAGGGTTTTCGTGCCGCCGTTGCCGGGGACCTGGAGGGAGAGCGAGTCGTTGTCGGGGGTCGCGGTGGGCAGCACCCGCGCGGCCTCGGCCAGCTGACCGAGATCGGTGAAGCGGAGCTGGACGTAGCTGCCCGGCACCTGGCGCTTGAGTTCATCGGCGGTGCCCTCGGCCACGATGCGGCCGCCGTCGAGCACGGCGATGTGGTCGGCCAGCTGATCGGCTTCCTCGAGGTACTGGGTGGTGAGGAAGATGGTCACGCCGTCATTGACCAGTTCGCGCACGATCTCCCACATGGTGCGGCGGCTGCGCGGGTCCAGGCCGGTGGTCGGCTCGTCCAGGAAGACGATCCGCGGCTTGGTGACCAGCGTCATGGCCAGATCCAGCTTGCGGCGCATACCGCCGGAGTAGGTCGAGGCCTGCTTGTCGGCCGAGGCCGTGAGCTCGAAGCGGTCCAGCAGACTATCGACGATCTGCTTGCGCTCGTTGCCCTTCAGCCGGTGCAGATCCGCCATCAGCTGGAGGTTCTCCGCGCCGGTGAGCAGATCGTCGACCGCGGCGAACTGCCCGGTGACGCCGATCGAGGCGCGCACCGCCTTGGTCTGGGTGGCGATATCGAACCCGGCCACCCGCGCCGAGCCGCCGTCGGCGGTCAATAGTGTGGTGAGCACGTTCACCGTCGTCGTCTTGCCCGCCCCGTTCGGGCCGAGCAGCGAGAAGATGGTTCCCGTACCGATATTCAGGTCGATGCCGTCGAGGACCTTCTTGTCCCCGTAGGCCTTCCGCAGCCCGGTTGCCGCGATTGCTGTGCTGTTCATGGGGACTACTTTGTTCAGGCCGCCTGATATGGACCTGACACCGACCTGACATGCCCTCTGATACGGAATATCCCCTGTTCAGAGGGGATTTACGGCTTGATCGCGGAGAGCCCGTAGAGGACCGGGACGATCGGGGCTGACACCGGCAGCCGCCACCAGCCCGCCTCCGTCGCGACCATGTGCGGCCAGCGCGGCCACGGGAGGGTATCGGTCTCGGTGAGGCCGGTGATCCGCAGGCCCGCGCCCAGCAGCGCGTTGACGACCTCACCCAGACCGTGCCGCCATTCGTAGGCGGTGGTGTCGGAGGTGAGGTCGGGGCCGTCAGTGTAGGTGTGCACGCTGTCGCGGCGTTGCGCGCCGCGGCCCTCGAGGTAATCATCGTGCAGGACAAGCTGTTCCGGGTCGACGCCCGGCGGCGGGGTCGGGCCCAGGGCGTGCAACAAGGGATGGAATTCGGCCAGATACAGCAGGCCGCCCGGGCGCAGGAGGTCGGCGACCACCCGCGCCCAGCGGTCCAGATCGGGTAGATAGCAGAGCGCGCCTTTGCCGGTGTAGACGATGTCGAAGTCCCTGCCGGGCAGTGCTTCTCGCGCGTCGTAGACGTCGGCGCACACGTATTCAACCGCGTCCCCGGCCAATTCGCGCGCGTGCCGCACCGATTCCGCCGAGAAGTCCAGCCCGACCGCGCGGGCCCCGCGCCGCGCGAATTCGATTGTCTCCGTGCCCAGATGGCATTGCAGATGCAGCACATCGCGGTCGCGCACCTCGCCGAGCGCTTCCCATTCGAACGGGGCGAACCAGAAGCTCGGCTCATGGTCCCGATAGAAACTGCTGGCGGCGTGAATGCCCGCGCGGGCATCCCAGTTTCGGCGATTCACCGACAAGGGATCGATGCTCACGCCGCCATCCTAGATATTCAGAACAGGGACTGGGCGTCGGCGGCGATGAAGAACCCGTGGCCGCCCACCGAGCAGCGGATGCCCGCGGTGGTGGATTCACAGATGACGCCCCGAACGCCGATGGTCTGGCCGTATTCGAGCACCTTGCCGCCGCCCTCGTGGTTGCCCGGCGCGGTCGAGCCGTCGGTGGGCGGACCGACGTAGACGCCCTGGTTCAGGCAGATGAATTGCGCGGTGCCACCGCTGACCTGGGCGGCCACCTCGTGGGCCGGGTTGTTCGCGCAGTTCAGGCCCGCCGGAATGACGGTGGCGTTCTTCAACTGGCAGCCCACGGTGTGGATGTCGTCCACGTAGATGCCGCACTTGATGTTCTTGCTCGGCGACTGGAAGTAGTAGTGGCCCTGCGATTCGAAGTCGCGGGCGTCCACGTTCACGTCATCGCGATTCGGCAGTGTCGTCGCCTTGGCTGGCGAGGTCCCGGGCGCGGGATTGCCCTGCTCGGCGGTCGTGGTGACCTGGGCCGGTTGGCCGCCCGGGCTGGTGCCGGGCGTGCCGGTGGTGGTTTCCGGGTCGCAGGCGGCCAATGCTCCGACCATCAGGAGGGCGGCGGCCGCGGTGAGGAGCTTTTTCATGATCACTTCGCTTTCGGTCGTCGAGCATGACGGCGTGAATTCAGTTCCGAAGAAGGCGCCACCAGCAGTTCAATTCCCCCACAGAAACATTCGTTCGAATCGCCAAGATCGTTAGTCGAAGCAAGAGCCCATGATTCAGCGGTCTTGACCGCCGGACCCAGCCTAGGCTGAGCGCATGACGCCGCTGCAGCCCAATATCGCAGAGGAAATCGCCACCGATCACGTCGAGGGTCTGCTCAGCCGCCGCGAGGCCCTGCGGCGACTGGGCCTGCTCGGTATGGGGACACCCGCGGCCGTGGCCTTGCTGGCCGCCTGCGCGGAATCCTCGAAGCAGTCCTCACCCACCACCACGGCCACCACCTCCGGATCAGCCTCGCCCGCCGCCCCACCCGGCGCGGCCACGGCCCTGCCGACCACCCCGATCACCCTGCCCGGCCCCGAGGGCCGCACGCTGCAGGCGGCCTGGGCGGCGGCCCCGGAACCCAGGGGCGGAGTGCTGGTGATCCACGAGAACAAGGGGCTCACCGACCACATCCGTTCCGTCACCGGGCGTTTCGCGGGCGTCGGCTATTCGGCGCTGGCCGTCGACCTACTCTCCGAAGAGGGCGGCACCGCCGCCTTCACCGACGTGGCCGCGGCCACCGCCGCATTGAGCAAGATCCCGCAGGACCGCTTCGTCGCCGACCTGCGCGCGGGACTGGCCGAACTCGGCAAGCGGGTGCCGGGAAAGCAGCTGGGCGCCACCGGTTTCTGCTTCGGCGGCGGCCTGACCTGGCTGCTGCTGACCTCGGGCACCCCCGAATTGGCCGCTGCCACACCGTTCTACGGCCCGTTCCCCGACGGCGGTGCGATCACCGAATCCAAGGCGGCGGTACTGGCCGTCTACGGCGCGCTGGACGCGCGCGTCGATGCCTCACGCGGGGCGGCCGAGGCGGCGCTGGACAAGGCGGGCGTGCCGCACGAGAGCTACGTCGCCGAGAACGCCGATCACGCCTTCTTCAACGACACCGGACAGCGCTACCAGCCCACCGCCGCCGCGGAGGCATGGCGACGCGTAATCGACTGGTACGGGCGCTATCTCGCCTGAGGTCTAGCCTTCGGCCAGCAGCCCGGCGGCGACGACCTCCGCGATCCGCTCGCTCAGGCTCGCGCCGACCTCCTGCTGAAAACCGAAGAGCGAGTAGAACACCGGCCCCGCCATCAGCAGATGCACCTCGGCGGGGTCGGGCAGCTCGGTCAATTCCCCTCGCACGACCGCCTTTTCGAGAATGTCACGGATATAGTCGACCTCCGCCCCGAGCGCCGCTTCCCGGAAGCGCTCTGCCAGTGCCGCGTCCTTGGCCAGCTCGGCGATCAGCGCGGGCCCGGCCGCGCGGGCCAGCGGGTTACTCATCGACTCCCCGATCTTGTGCGCGAGTTCGCGCAGATCACCGCGCAATGAACCGGTGTCGATGGGCGCGGGCAGCTCGGTGTCGTGAATCGCCGCCCGGAACGCCATTTCGGCCTTGGACCCGAAGCGGCGATAGATCGCGGCCTTGCTGACGCCCGCCGCCGCGGCCACGGCGTCCACGGTCAGCGCGGCGTACCCGTCGCGCGCGAGCAGTTCCCGGGTGGCGGCCAGCGCACTGTGATCGATGCGATCCTCCCGGGGGCGGCCCGGGCCTTGTCGTGGCGTGCTCACGGTGTCACTATATCGATACTCTAGTTTCGAAACTTGAGTATCGATATTCCTGCAGAGGAGCAGACCATGACCACGGTCGACAGCATCTCCCCCATCCAGCGCGATCCGGCCCGCACCCGCACGATCTGGGCCGGGCGCTCGATCATCGCCATCGGCGTCCTGCACACCGCCTACTTCCTGCCCGTCACCAAGCCGAGCTGGTCCGACTGGTTCTCCGGCAGCCTCTCGCGCGGCGGCGACCACCCGTCCGACGCGCAATCCCTCGCCGACTTCTGGGCGCTCCCCGGCAGCTTCGTCGTCCCGCTCATCGCGCTCGGGGCGCTGATCATCAAGTCCGGCCGCGAGGACCGCGAAATCCCGCGCTCCGTGGGCATTTCGCTCGGCGTATGGTCGGCCGCGAACTTCGCCCTGCTCTTCCCGTCGGGTTTCGTGCTGGGCCTCATCCCGGCCGGACTGCTACTCGCCGGACGCCGCTCCGGCCGCTGATGTTTTGATGGCTCGGTGGAATTGCGTCAGTTGCGGTATTTCGTGACCGTCGCCGAGGAACTGCACTTCGGCCGGGCGGCGCAGCGACTGCACATCGCGCAGCCCGCGGTGAGCCAGCAGGTACAGCGCCTGGAACGGGACCTGCGGGTGCAGCTGCTGGACCGCTCACCGCGCCGGGTGCGGCTGACCGAGGCCGGACTGCGCTTCCTGCCCGCGGCGCGAGCCGTGCTCGCCGCCGCGGATCAGGCCCGGGCCTCGGTCGCGGACCTGACCGAAGGGCGGGCCGAGGTCTTCCGGCTCGGCACGGTGACCGGACTCGGCGAGCGGCTCGACGCCGTGCTCGACGCCTTCGCCGACAAGGCCCCGCAGGTGCAGGTCGAACTGATGGCGCTGCCCGTGCGAGACCGGTTGACCCAGGTGGCCGATGGCCGCCTGGACGCGGCCTTCGTGCGCTCCCCCGAGCCGGACGAGAGCCCCGAACTGGATTTCCTGCCCGCCTGGGACGATCCGCTGGTGGTAGCGCTGCCCACCAAACACCCTCTGGCAAAACAGGATTCGGTGCGCCTGACCGATCTCGCCGACGTGCCGCTGCGGCTCACCGAGCGGCGCAACCATCCGGCGCTGGTGGATCTGGTGCTGAACGCCTGCGCGCGTGCGGGATTCGAGCCGACGCCCGCGCCGACCTCCACCACCCTGCAGGACACGCTCGCCGCCATCGGCGCGGGTTCGCCGATGTGGACGGTGGTGTACGAGTCGAATGCCCGCCAGGTACACAACTCGCGGGTGGCGTTCCGGCCGTTCGCGGGCGCGGGCCTGAGCCTGCCCATCGCGCTGGCGGTGCGCGCCGACGCCGCCTCGCCGAATCTGCGCCTGCTCGGCGCGCTGCTCGCCGATTCACGATAAGGATCGCTTATCGCTGCGCTAACGACCTGCTCATTGGTCGGCGCACGGAATTCCGGTGAACTGTTCTCAGGCCGCCGAGAGCATCGGAACTCGGAGCGAAGAACTCCGAAATGGCCTGTATCCCAATGCATCTCGCGAAGGAGAACAGTCATGCCCATCGTCACCGTCCAGCAGGGCCCCCGCACCGTCGAACTGAAGCGCGAACTCGTCCGCCGCATCACCGACGCCTTCGTCGACGCCTACCAGATCCCCGCCGAGGCCGTCCAGGTCTGGATCCACGAAACCCCCGCCGACAGCTGGGGCACCGCCGGCCGCCTCACCGCCGACGGCAAGTAGCCGGTGCCATGCCCATCGCCGTCTTCGCGTTGGCGCTGTGCGCCTTCGCCATCGGACTGACCGAATTCGTGGTCGCCGGACTGCTGCCCGATATCGCGACCGACCTGCATGTGTCGATTCCGGCCGCGGGACTGCTGGTCTCCGGCTACGCGCTCGGCGTGGTGATCGGCGCGCCCCTGCTCACGGCCCTGACCGGCGGCGTCGAACGTCGTCGCCTGCTCACCGGGCTGATGGGCCTGTTCCTGGCGGGCAGCATTGTCTCCGCGCTGGCTTCGGGCTATGCGGTGCTGATGATCGGACGGCTGGCCGCGGCCCTGGCCCACGGCGCTTTCATGGGCGTCGGCATCGTGGCCGCCGCGGAGATGGTGCCGGAGGCCCGGCGCGGTCGCGCCATGTCGCTGGTGATCAGCGGCGCGACCCTGGCCACCGTGCTGGGCGTGCCGATGGGCACCCTGGTCGGCCAGCATCTCGGCTGGCGCGCCACCTTCTGGGTGGTCACCGTGTGCGCGGCGGTCGGGTTCGCCGGGGTCGCCACGCTGGTGCCCCGCGCCGCCCGCCGCGCGGCGGGCAACCTGCGCACCGAACTGACCACCCTGCGGCAGCGGCCGGTGCTGCTCGCGCTGCTGACCACGGTGCTCGGCTTCGGAGGCGTCATGACCTCCTACACCTACATCGCCGAAATGGCCACGCGGGTCAGCGGTTTCGCGAGCACCTCGGTCATCTGGATCACCATGCTCTTCGGCCTCGGCACCTTCGTCGGCAACCTGCTCAGCGGCCGCTTCACCGACCGCTACCCGCGTGCCGCCGCTCCCGGCTCCTTGGCGCTGCTCGCGCTGGTGCTGGCCGTCTTCACCCTCACCAGCCACGACAAGACCGCCACCTGCGTGACCGTATTCCTGTTCGGTGCGGCCGCTTTCGGCACCCTGGCGCCGCTGCAGATGGCGATCATGGCCAAGGCCGGGGCCGCCCCAACCCTCGCCTCGGCCACCAATGTGGCCGCGTTCAACCTGGCCAACACCGTCGGCCCGCTGCTCGGCGGAGCCCTGCTCAGCGTCGGATTCGGCTACGCCACGCTGAATCTCGCCGGCGCCTTGTTCACCCTCCTCGGCCTGAGCGTCGCCCTGCGCGGCCTGGCCACCGACCGCCCGGCCACCGCGGCCGCGCCGGTCGCGGACGACCTGGTCCTCGCCTGACCGTCCACCGATTCGCCACACCTCCGAGAACATTCGAGAACGGAATCCCCAAATGCCCTTCGCACCCGTCACATTGAGCAATGGTCCCAGCTCCGTCGAATACCTCGTCGCCGGAACCGGTCCGGGCGTAGTCCTGGTGCACGGCACCTTCGCCCACGCCGAGGCCAACTGGGCCGAATCGATTGCCCTGCTGAGCGACCGCTACACCGTCGTCGCCCCCAATCTCGCGGGATCGGGCGCGACCACCGGGCCCGACGAGGTCAGCGTCGAGGATCTCGCCGACCAGGTCCTGGCCGCCGCCGACCATGCCGGGCTGACCACCTTCCATCTGGCCGGTCACTCCCTGGGTGCCGTGGCCGCGGCCGCGCTGGCGGCCCGGCATCCGGATCGCGTGAACGCGCTTGTCCTGCATGCCCCCTGGGCGGCCACCGGGACCCGCGCCGCCGCGCAGTTCGATCTGTGGCAGCACCTGCTGCGCACCGATCAGGACGCGCTGGCCCGGCTGCTGCCGTTGACGGTGTTGAAGCCGGAGACCCTCGCGCTGTGGGGCGCGGACGAATTCGAGCAGACCGTTGCCGCGTTCGCCGGTCTGATCAGGCCGGCGCATGCCGTTCAGGTGGCCGCCGACCGTTCGGCCGATATCCGAGACCTGCTGCCGCGCATCGGCTCTGCCACACTGGTGCTCGCCAGCGCCCAGGATCAGATCGTGCCGATCGCCGAACAACGCGAGGTAGCCCATGCCATTCCCGCCGCCGAATGCCTTGAATTCGACGCCGGACACGCCTTGCCGCTCGAGGACGGGCCGGGGTTCGCCAAGGCGATCACCGAGTTCTTCGATCGCCACACCCGCGCCGCCTGACCGCCTCCGCGAATATCGCGCGACCGACACCTCCGGCCCCGGACCGACCATCCGGTACCGCGAGGTGTCAAGGCCGTCCCAACTGCGTATCGACTACACATCTCCGCAGGTAGGCCGCGTATTCAGTGATAAACCGGCATCATGAGTGAGCAAGTCGGCAGCGCCGCCGGCCCGACAACGGCCGGACGCTCGGTGGAATTCTGGGGCTATTGCATGTGGGGCCTCGCGGGTCTGGCAATCGCCGTGTCCGAACTGGCATCGGTGTTCTCGCTGGCGAGCTGGCCGACCATCTCGAACACGATCGGGCACCTCGAGACCCAGCACGCCTGGGTCCGGCTGGTCGTGGTAGCGGTGATCGTGCTGGTGGCCTACTACGCCGTCCCGCAACTGGCCACGCCGCCCGAACCGGTCGTGCAGGAGGTCGGCGGGCGCACCCTGACCGCGAACGGCCGTGTCACCAAATCGGATTCGCTGATCACGCCGCTGGGCGCGGGCTACCTGCTGACGGCCGTCGGCACCTACGTTTTCGGCGTTTTGTTCGCCGCCGCCGACCGCGGCATGCACGGGCACTCCTACCTGGGCGCGTACGTGCTCTACGGCCTGATCGCCCTGATGTGGGTGATCGTCCCCAGCATCCTGGCCATGTTCTTCAGCCGAGATGTGCCGTTCCCCACGCTCTTTCGCACCGTCGGGTACCTGGAGCGCCGCGCCCACCCGGTCGCGGCCATCCTGCTCGCCGGACTCGTGGTGCTGCTGATCCACCTGGCCTTCTACCCGTGGCCCGTGGTGGTGGACTGATCGGTCGGCCGACAACCGTTGCCGGAGCGGTTATTTGCGCCCGCTGAGCCTATTTGCGCCCGCGTAGCACCAGGAAGGCCGCATAGGCCGCCCCCGCCACACCGGCCGCCACGACCACACCGATGGTTGTCAGGATTGCGTCCACGCCCCGATTCTGGGCGTGGACGTGCGGCGACGGGGCGGGCTCGGCTACTCCTCGCGCTTTCGCGGGCGTGCCGCGCATGACCGATCACGCGAACAGGCGTATGCAGGAGATATGGGTCGCCATCCGCAGCGGACGCCGTTCTACGGAGTGCTGATGCTGAGCGGGGCCATGCTCACCGGGCTGTGGGTCCGGGACTGGCCCTGGATCTGGCTGCGGGCGATCGGATTCATCGCACTCTTCCTGGTCGCGGCGGCCGGTTTCCTCATGACGTTCCGCGAGTACTCATAGCAAATATTGCATACATAGCGATTCGTGCATATGGTATCTCGGGGCACCACCGAAGGAGGGTTATGAGCGACCACGGGCATTCACACGGGCACGGACACGACGGGCATTCCCACGGCGCGACCGCCGACAGCGACAAGCGCTGGCTGGCCGGCGCGCTCGCGGTGATCGTCGCGTTCCTGCTCGGCGAGGTCGTGGTCGGCCTGCTCGCGCAATCGCTGGCCCTACTCTCCGACGCCGCGCACATGCTCACCGACGCGGCCTCGATCGTGCTGGCGCTGTGGGCGATCCGCCTGGCCGCCAAGCCCGCCGAGGGCCGCATGACCTACGGCTGGAAGCGCGCCGAGATCCTCTCCGCCCAGGCCAACGGCCTGACCCTGCTCGGCCTGGCGGCCTGGCTGACCTACGAGGCCATTCGCCGGCTCATCGATCCGCCCGACGTCACCGGCGGCCTGGTGCTGGTCACCGCCCTGGTCGGCATCGTGGTGAACGTGCTGGCCAGCTGGATGATCAGCCGCGCCAACCGGACCAGCCTCAATGTCGAGGGCGCGTACCAGCACATCCTCAACGACCTGTTCGCGTTCATCGCCACCGCCGTGGCCGGTCTGATCATCATGCTCACCGGCTTCACCCGCGCGGACGGCATTGCCACCCTGATCGTGGTGGTGCTCATGGTCAAGGCGGGTGTCGGGCTGGTCCGCGCGTCGGGCCGCATCTTCCTCGAGGCCGCGCCCAGCTACCTGGACCCGATCGAGATCGGCAGCGAGATGGCCGCGGTGGATTCCGTGGTCGAGGTGCACGACCTGCACATCTGGGAGATCACCTCGGGTGTCCCGTCGCTGTCGGCGCACATCCTGGTCGCGCCGGGCGCGGACAGTCAGTCGGTGCGCGCGGCGGTGGCCCACATGCTGGCCGAGAAGCATCACATCGATCACGCGGTGCTGCAGGTCGACTTCACCGATCACGACGAGTGCCCGGACGATATCGATCACGATCACGAGCCGCACTGCGCCGAGCCGCACGGGCCGGTACACCGGAAGACCATCTCCACCAACTGATCCGGCGGATCCCGGTCAGGCCGTGACGGGATGCCGTTCGGCCAGCCGGGCCAGGGCCGCCGCGGCCGGGGAGCCGGGCTCGGCGGTGTAGACGACCAGCAGTTGATCGGGATCGCCCGGCAGCGCGAAGGTTTCGTAGCCGAGTTCCAGCCGTCCCGCCTCGGGGTGCTGGATCAGCTTGGCGCCGCGCGTCTTCTCCTTGATCGGATGCGCGGCCCACAGGCGCGCGAAGTCCGGGCTGCGCTCGGACAACTCCTCGACCAGCGCGGTCAAGCGGGGATCGTCGGGGTGCAGGCCCGCGTCGCGGCGCAGGAAGGCGACGGTCTCGGCGGCCACCCGCTCCCAGTCGGGATAGAAGACCGGCGCGGCGGGTTCCAGGAACAGGTAGCGGGCCTGGTTGCGTTCGCTGTCCGGGACCCGGGAGAAGCCGGAGACCAAGTCGCCCAGGGCATTCCAGGCCAGCACGTCCATGCGCCGCCCCAGCACGAACGCGGGTGCGGCGAGGGCGTCGAGCACCAGGCGGACACCCGGCGCGACGGTGTCGCGGTAGACGCCGGAGGCCGTGGTGGGGTGGGAGTCGACCGTGCCGCCCGGGCGGGCCAGCGCGTACAGGTGCAGGCGTTCGGGCTCGTCGAGGCGCAGCGCGCGGGCCACCGCGTCCAGCACGGCGTCCGAAACGTGTTTGCCGCGGCCCTGTTCCAGCCGGATGTAGTAGTCGACGCTGACCCCGGCCAGTTGCGCCACCTCCTCCCGGCGCAGCCCGGCCACCCGGCGGCGGCCGTATTCGCGCAGGCCCGCGTCGGCGGGCTGGATGCGGGAGCGGCGGGAGCGCAGGAAATCGCCGAGATCGTTCTGCATGGGATCCAGCCTACGAACTCATCCTGGTACCGGCAGACCCAGGAAAGGTTGAACCCTCGCTGGGCTCCTTGCGCGCTCGCAGGATGAGTGCACAACGCAGAACGCGAAGGAGCACGGAAAATGAGCTACGAGAACCTGTCCGGTCGCACCGCCGTCATCGCCGGAGCCGCCAGCGGCATGGGCGAGGCCACCGCACTGCTGCTGGCCCGCAACGGGGCCAAGGTGGCGCTGCTGGCGCGGCGCGCGGACCGGCTGGAGACCCTGGCCGCCAAGATCGAGGCCGAGGGCGGGACGGCGCTGGCGGTGGCGGTGGACGTCACCGATTCGGCGAGCGTCACCGCGGCCGCCGAGGCCGTACGCGCGGCCTTCGGTCCGGTCGATCTGGTGGTGAACTCGGCGGGCGTGATGCTGCCCAACCCGATCGCCGACGGCCGCGAGGACGAGTGGACCCGGATGCTGGAGACCAATGTGGCCGGGCGGCTGCGCATGATCCGGGCGTTCCTGCCCGATCTGCTGGCCGCCGGGGACGCGGGCCGGGCCGCCGATCTGGTGAACATCTCCTCCATCGGCGCGCACGTGCCCTTCCCGAGCTACGCGGTGTACGGGGCCACCCAGGCCGCCATCACCCAGCTGTCGGCGGGGCTGCGCGCGGAGTTGGGGGCGCGCAAGGTGCGCGTCACCAATATCGAGCCCGGCCTGACCGATACCGAACTGGGCTACCACATCGACAATGCCGAACTGAGCGGGCAATTGGACGGCATGTTCCAGTTCATGGAGTCGCTGCGCGCCGACGACATCGCCGATCTGATCGCCTACACCACCAGCCGCCCGGCGCACGTCAACCTGCGCCAGGTCATCGTCCTGCCCACCCAGCAGGCTTGAGGAAACCCGGCCCTCGGGATCTCGTGCCTACTATCGAGATCATGCGGGTGGGTCGAGGAGTTTCGGGATTTCTGGCATTCGCGCTGCTCCTCGCGGTGGTGGTGGCCACCGCGTGGGCGCAGCAGCCGCACGGGTATCGGCCCGCGGACGATCCGGTGGATGTGTTCAGCGCCCCACGGGCATTGCGCACCATCGACGAGATCGCCCAGCGGGCCCATCCGGTCGGGACCGCCGAACACGACCGGGTCCGGGACGTTCTCGTGGACAAGCTGCGGAAGCTGGGGGCGCAGACCGAGGTTCGCACCGGCATCGGGCGCTTCCCCGGCGACCTGCACCGGGACGATCCCAATATCGGCCTGGTGCAGAACATTATCGGTCGGATCCCGGGCAACGATCCCACCGGCACTGTTTACCTTGTCGCCCACTATGACTCGGTGCCCTCCGCGCCCGGCGCGAACGATGATGGCGCGGGTGTGGCCGCCATCCTGGAGGCCGTCCGGGCGGTGCGCGAGAGCCGGACCAACGTGCTGCGCAACGACCTGGTCGTATTGTTCACCGACGGTGAGGAACCCGGCCTGCTCGGCGCGGAAGCCTTTGTCGCGGAGGGCGGCTACGACCGCGAGCACAGCGTCATGATCAACCACGATGCCCGCGGCGCGGGCGGCCCGGCGCTGCTGTGGCGACTGACCCGACCGGAGGGCGCGCTCATCGAGGCGGTCGCGGACTCGGTTCCGCATCCGAACAGTGACTCGGCGACCACGTCCGTGGCGGGCGACGCGACCTCGAGCAATACCGATTTCACCTCGTTCAAGCCCGGCGGGCTGCGGGTCCTCGACTGGGCCTTCGTCGGTAAGAGCGCCTACTACCACTCGCGGCTGGACGATCCGGCGCACGTGAATCTCGCGACGCTGCAGCAGCTCGGCGACAACACTCTCGCCCAGACCAGGGAATTCGGCGGCAAGGACCTGCGCGACATGGGCGACTCCTCGAATCCGGCGTTCTTCCCGCTACCGTTCGGTCTGCTGGTGGTCGTGCCGGTCTGGGTGATCATCGCGCTGGCGGTGGTGCTGGTACTCGCGGTGGCGTGGACCATCCGGCAGGTGCGCCGCACCGGTGAGGCGTCGATCAAACGCGTTGTCCTGGCGGCCATTACCTCGCTGCTGACCGTTCCGCTCGCCATCACCGCCACCGTCGGACTGTTGCTGTTGTTGCGGGAGATCCGGCCGCGGTTCGCCAACGCCCCGGTCGATCCATTCCGGCCCGAGCTCTACCATCTCGCGGTGCTGGCGGTGTCGATCGCGGTCCTGCTGGCCTGGTATGCCTTCGCGCACCGGGTTTTCGGACCCACCGCCGCTCCCGTCGGACTGCTGACCGGGACGGCGCTGATCGGCGTGGTGTTCACCGCGTTCGCCCCCGCCGCGGCCCAGATGCTCGTGGTGCCCGCGTCGGCCGCCGCGCTCGGCGTCGCCCTCACCTTCCTGGTGCCCGACCGGTGGCGGCTGCCGCTGCTCACCGTATTCCTGATTCCCACAGCCATTTTCACCGGACTCACCGTCTGGTCCGGGATCCAGGCCGGGCTCGGCACCGCACCGTTCCTGGTCGCGCCGGTGACGGTGCTGTTCGGCGGACTGCTCCTGCTGGTCCTGGTCCCGTCCTGGCCGCAGCGGCGCGGCTGGCCGGTGCCGCTCACCGCCGTATTGATCGTCGCCGCCCTCACCGCGGCCGGACTGGCCGTCGACCGGGTCGACGATCAGCATCCGCGCCGCACCCAGCTCGGCTACGCCCTGGACGCGGATCGCGGTGAGGCCCGGTGGATCTCGGCGCTCGCACCCGACGACTGGACCCGCGCCTTCGTCACCGACAGCGCGCCCGGACCCCGCTACGACGGACTGTGGGACAAGATGGTGTCGAGCGGACCCGCACCGGTGCAACAGCTTCCGGCCCCGGTCGCCGAGGTCCTCGCCGACACCACCGACGCCGGAACCCGCACCGTGCGCCTGCGACTGACCTCACCGCGCGCCGCGACCCGCATCGACCTGAAGTGGGACAGCGCGTTCCGTTCCCTGCGCGTCGCCGGGCGCGAGATCACCCCGGTGCCCGCGGATGGATTCCACTTCCACGGCATCCCGGCCGAGGGCATCGAGGTGGAGCTGGTCGCCCCGGCCGGACCGCTCACGCTGCGGCTGGCCGACTACTCCTGGCTCCCGGACTCACACCTCGACGCGCTGCCGAATCCGCCGGGCGACATCGACTTCCGTCAGGACTGCGCCGCGACCGTATTCAGGACGGTGGCATTGCCGTAGCCGACGAGCTGCCCGATCGGCAGGGCCCCGAGCCGGCCGTGATGGTCGAGTTCGCCGTCGCCGCGCCAGCAGCCCAGCTCACCGGTGCGGTACATGCGCTCGCCCGGGGAGCCGAACGGATCGGCCACGAACCGGGTGCCGGAGAACCCGGACCGGCGGTGGTAGCCGCGCGCCAATCCCTGTCCGGCGACATAGATCTCGCCGATGACGCCGGGCGGCATCTCGTTCAGCTTCTCGTCCAGGACATAGCAGCGGGTGCCGACCACCGGGCCGCCGATCGACACCGCGGCATGCGGTGCGACCGGTTGGTGCGGGCGGCTCATGGTCGAGCACAGGCCCGCCTCGGACCAGCCGTAACCGCTCACGAACGACCGCCCGTGCGACCAGATTCCGGTCAGCTTGGCCGGGCAGGCCGCGCCCGCGGTGCCCAGCAGCCGCAGGTCCGGCAGCGGCTCCGCGCCCGGCAGCGTGGCCAGGATGTGCGGGGTGAGCACGGCGTGGGTGACATGGGCGTCGGCCATCAGCTCGTAGAGGTCCGCGCCCGCGTACGGTCCGGCCGGGGCCACCACCAGCGCCGCACCGGAGGCCAAGGCCAGCAACAGTTCCCACACCGCGGCGTCGCGCCCCGGCGCGGCGGCGGCCAGCACCCGGGCGTCCGGGTCGGAGTCGCAGCGCTGGGCCTGGGTCACCACCAGATTGGCGAGTCCAGCGTGGGTGAGGGTCGCGCCCCGCACGATGCCGCTCGACTCGTGCGGATAGGCCACGTAGGCCGGATGCGTCAGTCGCAGCGGCCGCACCCGTTCGGCGTCGGTGATCGGTTCCGCGAGCGGAGCCGACCACACCCCCGCCGCGCCGGGCGCGCTCTCGCCGCTGGTCCGGCGCAGCGGCGCGTGCGCGCCCTCCGCCAGCAGTTCGCGTGCTCGCGCGTCGAGCACCCGCGGGTCGTCACCGTCGCTCCCGAACCGCTCGATCGGTCCGACGACGGGCGCCGACAGCCACTCCCCCGAAGCCAGGGCGGGCAGCTGGTCGCGCCGGTAATCGCTCGTAATCCCGGCGACCGCACCGGAATCCAGCAGGATCGGCGCGATGCGGGCGGGCGGGGCGTCCGGGTCGACGGCCAGGAAGGCGGCCCCGGCCTGCGCGACCGCGCACACCGCCACCACCCACTCCGGGGAGCGCGGCAGCGCCACGGCCACCACATCCTCCGGGCCGATGCCCGCGCCGATCAGCCTGCGCGCCAGACCGTTCGAATGCTCGGTCAGCTCGCGATAGGTGAGGGTGGTTCCCCCGCACACCACGGCCGCGGCCTCCGGGTCATACGACGCGGCGCGGGTGAGCAGCTGGGGTAGCGTCAGCGCGACGGCGGTGCTGGTGTCGTTCCATTTCCGTAGCTGCCGTTGCCATTCGAAGACGGAGTCGCCGGAACGGGCGGACTCGGGGGTGTGGACGGTGCCCGGCGGGGCGGTATCGCAAACATCCGGAGAATCGGCGAGCATTGTCCCTCCCGGAGTCGAGACCTGCGGATTGCGCGTGAGCGCGGCGGTTTCGCGCTCCGACTGCGGACAGTACAGCACGGGGACAGCAAGTCCACTGCTATTCCCGCGCGCCGCCGACGACGGATGATCAGGTGTTATGTGGACATGCGATCAAAACCCGGTGCGGACCACGACGCGGCCCAGATTGCGGCGGGTCTCGATGAGTTCGAGCGCGGCGTCCATCTCCGCCAGCGGTAGCGCGGTGTGGCGCGGGCGAATCCGGCCCTCGGCCAGCAGCTTCCACAGTTCCGCGCGCCAGGCGTCCAGCAGATCGACACGGGTGCGGCTGAGCAGGCCCATGGAGAAGCCGGTCACCGTCTTGAGCTCGCCCAGCAGCGTGTTGGCGTCGACGCTGCCGCCGAAGGCGCTGAAGGCGATCAGACGGCCGTGCGGGGCAAGGGTTTCCACGCCGCGCTGCACCATGTCCGCGCCGACGCCGTCCAGCACGATGTCCACCTTCTCGGTCCAGACCTGGTCGTAGGTGAGCACCTCGTCCGCGCCGCAGTCGCGCAGGAAGTCGGCTTTGTCGGCATTGCTGACCGCCGCGATCACCCGCGACGCGCCCAGCGCCTTCGCCAGCTGCACCGCGAGATGGCCGACACCGCTGGCCGCACCGGTGACCAGCACCGACTCCCCCGGCGCGAAGTGCGCGGTCCGCAACAGACCGAGTGCGATGACACCGCCGCGCACCAGGGCCAGCGCGTCCGCGGCCTCGACCTCGGCCGGGATCTCGGTCATCAATTGCGGCATGGCCAGGGCGAATTCGGCGTACGCGCCCTCGAAGACCACGCCCCCGACCCGCTTGCCGACCCACTCGGCGAGGTCCGGTCCGGCCGCGACGACCGTCCCGACGATCTCACCGCCGTCGGGACCGTTGTCACGCCCCAGCATTCGCACCAGGCCGAGGTGCACGCCCGCCAGCTCCGAGCGCACCAGCAGCTGCCCCGCGGCGGGCACCGGCTCGGCGGCGGTGACGACGGCGGGACGGCGACCGGAGAACTGAATCTTGCGCATCGGTAAGGCCTTTCGATCGAACCCGACGATGCCGTCGAGCTTATTAGGTTCGACCTAAATTTAGCCCGAGCAAGATTCGTGTGTCAAACCTAAAAAAGCGCGGCGGCCGTCCGGAGACGACCGCCGCGCCGAGGTGCTGGACGAACTAGCTGTCGACCTTCTCGCGCTCGACCACCGCGTTGTGGTGACCCGAACCCCACCCGACGTGGGCCTCGGCGCGCATGCGCTCGACCATGTGCGGGTAGTGCAGCTCGAATGCCGGACGCTCCGAACGGATCCGCGGCAGCTCGTAGAAGTTGTGCCGCGGCGGCGGGCACGAGGTCGCCCACTCCAGCGAATTGCCGTAGCCCCACGGGTCATCCACGGTCACGACCTCGCCGTAGCGGAAGGACTTGAAGACGTTCCACACGAACGGCAGCATCGACGCGCCGAGAATGAACGAGCCGATGGTGGAAATGGTGTTCAGCGTGGTGAATCCGTCGCCGGGCAGGTAGTCGGCGTAGCGGCGCGGCATACCCGAGGCACCGAGCCAGTGCTGCACCAGGAACGTGGTGTGGAAGCCGATGAAGGTGGCCCAGAAATGCCACTTGCCCAGGCGTTCGTCGAGCATGCGGCCGGTCATCTTGGGGAACCAGAAGTAGATGCCCGAGAAGGTCGCGAAGGCGATGGTGCCGAAGAGCACGTAGTGGAAGTGCGCCACCACGAAATACGAGTCGGAGACATGGAAGTCGAGCGGCGGGCTGGCCAGGATGACACCCGAGAGACCGCCGAAGAGGAACGTCACGATGAAGCCGACCGCCCACAGCATCGGCGTCTCGAAGGTCAGCTGACCGCGCCACATGGTGCCGATCCAGTTGAAGAACTTCACACCGGTCGGGACCGCGATGAGGAAGGTCATGAACGAGAAGTACGGCAGCAGCACGGCTCCCGTGGCGTACATGTGGTGCGCCCACACCGCGATGGACAGCGCCGCGATCGCGAAGGTCGCGTAGACCAGCGTGGTGTAACCGAAGATCGGCTTGCGGCTGAAGACCGGGAAGACCTCCGACACGATGCCGAAGAACGGCAGCGCGATGATGTACACCTCGGGATGGCCGAAGTACCAGAACAAGTGCTGGTAGAGAATCGATCCGCCGTTCGCGGCGTCGTAGATGTGCCCGCCCAGGTGACGGTCGTAGGCCAGCGCGAACAGCGCGGCGGTCAGGATCGGGAAGGCCACCAGGATAAGGAAACTCGTCACGAAGATGGTCCAGACGAAGACCGGCATCCGGAACAGCGTCATGCCCGGGCAGCGCAGGCAGACCACCGTGGTGATCATGTTGACGCCACCCAGGATGGTGCCCAGACCCGAGACGGCCAGACCCAGGATCCACAGGTCTCCGCCGACGCCCGGCGAGTGCACGATGTCCGACAGCGGCGTGTACGCGGTCCAGCCGAAGTCGGCCGCGCCACCCGGGGTGATGAAGCCGGCGGTGGCCATGGTCGCGCCGAACAGGTACAGCCAGTAGCTGAAGGCGTTCAGGCGCGGGAACGCCACATCGGGCGCGCCGATCTGGATCGGCAGGATCACGTTGGCGAAGCCGAACACGATCGCCGTGGCGTAGAACAGCAGCATGATCGTGCCGTGCATGGTGAACAGCTGGTTGAACTGCTCGGTCGAGAGGAACTGCATGCCCGGTCGGGCCAGCTCGGCGCGCATGAGCAGCGCCAGCACGCCACCGATCAGGAAGAAGGTGATGGCCGTGGTCAGGTACATCATCCCGAGCATCTTGGGGTCGGTCGTGGTGATCGCCTTGTAGATGAACGAGCCCTTCAGGCCGCCTCGCGCCAGGAACGGGCGGTCCCACTCGACGTTCTGTTCGGGCTTTGGAGCAACTGCTGTCACCACGTCCTCCTCGGGAGGGGTTCCGTCCAGCTCTACCAATCGGGGCACATAGAACGGCGCACAGCGTACCTACAGCAAATCGATCTTCGCCGAAAACACTCCGGGTGGGGTGAATCGGGATCGAAATGGAAGATACTGCAGGGCAATCTTCGAGCCTGCATCGGCATCGGTGATCTCACACGCCGAGGGAGCCAGTGTTGCGCCGTCGTTCACGCACGATTCATTGGCGCTGTCACGAAATCCTCATATGCCGCGATTCAATATCTGAATCATGTCTCGTTCCACGCGCACCCGCATCGCCACCGCAGCCGTGGTCGGCACCCTCGGGACCCTGCTCGCCGCGGGAGCGGCCACCGCCACCGATGAGCCCAAGGCCGTCATTCACGACCGCGCCACCGTGACCGCGCGCGTCACCGGCGAGAAGCCGGGCAACAAGTGCCAGATCGCGGCCGCCGACGTGAGCGGGCCGTGGGGCACCGTCGGCTCCGACGGGACGGTCACGCTGACGCTCCCGACGGTGCGCCCCGATGCCAAGAAGCTGCGGGTGATCTGCGAGGACCCCAAGCGCGGGGATGCCAGCATGCATACGGTCCGGTCGGATCGGGTCAGCTTCGACGGCATCCTCTCCCCCATCCGCCAGATCATGCACAACCGGTTCTTCCGAGCGCATTGATCAGTGCCCGGCGCGTGAGGCGGCCACGGCGGCGCGGACGGCGGGCACGGTCTCGGTGGCGAAATGGTGTGTGGCGGCTTCGCCTTCGGGATCTACGGGGAGCAGGAATTCGCTGATGCCGTGGGTGAGCGCGACCTCGGTGAGCTGGGCGGGGGTCATGGTGGGGTCGATGACGTAGGCGCGGCGGATGAGGGCGGGGAC